>JAATGI010000305.1 GCA_015654725.1 Rhodospirillales bacterium | reverse complement strand
TGCACGCCTTCGATGCTGACCGCGCTTGAGAACGCCATCAGCGCGTCGCGGACCTTGCGCGGATTGATGCCCGAGGCGATCGCGCGTTTCAGCACCGTCTCGACATGCGCGTCGCTGTAATAGCGGCGCCAGGCGTCGCGATAGACGGCTTCCCATTCCGCCTTCGACATCTTGGGGTGCGCGGTGCAGGCGTGTTCGAGATCGTATTTGTTCATGTCGGGGTCCATCGCGACGCCGCGCGAATGGAGCACCTTGTGATCCTCGGAGCCGGGAAGCGGCGTCAGGAAAAAGAATTCGAGAATGTCGATCGGCAATTCCTTCTTGATGACCTCGATGTCGCGCGCGATCGACTCCGGCGTGTCGGTGGGGAAGCCCAGGATGTAGCCTGCCCAGGTCATGACCTTCTGCGCGCGCCAGGCCTGTATCATCTCGCGATATTCCCAGATCTTGTTCTGGCGTTTCTTGGTGCCGGCCAAGGATTCGGGATTGATGTTTTCGAGTCCGATGAACACGAGGTTGCAGCCGGCGCGCGCGGCCTTCTCGATGAAGCCCGGGATCTTGTGACACAGCGTGTCGACCTGAAGCATGATGCGAATCTTGAACTTCTCGACTTCGCGCAGATAGATCAGCCGGTCGAGGATCGCCTCCCAATTCTTGTTGCGCGCGAAATTGTCGTCGGTGACGAAGAAATGCCAGACATTCTGGGCCAGATTGACGCGCACGATCGCCTCGACATCGTCCGCGGTGCGGAAGCGCGATTTGCGCCCCTGCACGTTGATGATGGTGCAGAAGCTGCATTGGAACGGGCAGCCGCGGCCGGCGTCGAAGCTGGTGTAATGGCCGGCGACACGGGTGACGATGTGGCGCGGCAGAATCGGCGCCACGGCACCGTCCATGTCCGGGAGATCGTGGAGGAAATTGTAGATCGGCTTAAGCTGGCCGGCGGCGGCATCGCGCACCAGCTCGGCCATGCGGCCTTCGGCCTCGCCGGCATAAAGCGTTACGCCGAGATCGAGCGCGGTTTTCAGGTCGGGCGGCAGCTCGGGCAGCATCGAAATGCAGCCGCTGACGTGGAAGCCGCCGATGACCACCGGAATCCCGGCGCCGCGGAACTGGCGCGCGAGATGAAGCGCGCGCGGAAACTGGTTCGATTGCACCCCGACCAGGCCGACAAAGCCCGCGCCCGCCGCCTTGATGCGCCGCGCCGCGCGCTTCGCGTTGATGACGGTGTTGCACTCGTCATAGGCCTCGATGTCGATTTCGGTGTCCGGGCCGAGGACATGGTCCTCCGCGCACTGGGCCATGAGGCCGTGGACGCTGGCGAGGCTGTTGGACGGAATCGACGAGCGCTGCCATTGAATGACATAGCCGTCTTCGTCGTAATGCGACGGCTTGATGAGAACGATCCTGAAGCTACGTTCCGCCATGACATTCGCCCGCTGGCGCGGCGCGCCCCTCTCGCCCATTGATCGCTACAGTGCCTGCGCCGCGCCGCAGCCGCAAGGGGCCATTCCCCTGGCTAATTCCGGAGCGGCCTGCCGGTTTCGAGCGTGTGCTCGATCCGGGCCAAAGTCTTGGACGTGCGGATCAGCGACTGGAACGCCTTGCGCTCCAGCGCCAGCAATTGATCCTCGGTGGTCTCCAGCGTGACGTCGGTATCGCCGCCCGAGAGCACCTCGGCGAGCTTGCCCGCGACCAAGAGGTCGTGGTCGCTGGCCTTGCCCTGGCGGCGCAGATCATCGAGCGACAGGCCGATCGCGGCGGCGCCGGTGGGGCCGGGCAGGCGGATCGGCTTGGGCTTGTGCGGCTGATAATCCTTCACCAGCGATAGCGCCTTGGCCTTGGCGTCGGCCAGGAGCCGGTCACGATTCATGGTGATGCCGTCGTTGCGGCGGAGAAACAGCAGGTCGCGCGCCTCCTCGGCCGATTTCGAGACCTTGGCGAGGCCGATGGTCTCGAATATCCCGGCCAAGGGCGCGATCGGGCCGCGCGGCCCGTGCTTGTTGGTATAGGCGCGATAGGTCATTTCCGCGCAGCCGCCCCAGCCTGGCACCAGACCGACGCCAACCTCGACCAGGCCGATATAGCTCTCGGCATGGGCCTGGACCGCGCTCGAATGCAGCAGAATCTCGCAGCCGCCGCCGAGCGCCATGCCGGACGGCGCCGACACCACGGGAAACGCCGCGTATTTCATTTCCTTGAGGATTTTCTGCCCGCTCGCCTCGCCTTCCTCGATGAAGGGCCAGAGCGCGATATTGGCCGCGAACAGCGCCAGCCCGACATTGGCGCCCACGGAAAAATTGTCGGCCTCGTTATGGATGACGAGCGCGACATATTTGCCGGCGCTTTTTTTCACCGTGTCGAGCGCGGTCTTGATCATGCCGAGCGAGCCGTCGTCGAGCGCGTTCGATTTGGAATGGAACTCGACGCACAGCACGCCGCCGCCGATATCCCACAGGCTGGCCGAGCCGTTCTTCGCCACCGGCGCGCCCGCGCGCTTCACATCGGCCAAAAGCAGCACGCCGGGCCGGCGCGCGAGTTTGGTCCATTCGCCATCGGCGCCGCGCTGGCGGATCAGGCCGGCATCGAGACGGTAGAAGGGCAGCGGCTTTTGCAGGAGCGGCGGCACGGCGAGCTTTTCGCCCGCGATCAGCGCGGCGACATTGACGGCGCCGAGCTTGTCGATGAGCTCGAACGGGCCTTGATGCCAGTTGTAGCCGAGCTTCATCGCCTGATCGACATCGTCGATGCTGTCGGCGATCTCCGGCGCCAACGCGGCGGCGTAGGCGAGCGTGTAGGCCAGGACGCGGCGCGCATATTGCCCGCCGCGGTCCTGGGCCTTCAGGATCGCCGCCGGGTCATGTTGGGTGGCGCTGGCAAGCGTCGGATCGAGGCTTGGGCGATATTGGCCGGTGGCGAGGTCGATGCCTTCCTTGACGCGGGCGCCGTCGGCGCCGCGTTGCAGGCGATAGAAGCCGCCCTTGCCTTTGCGCCCGGTGTAGCCCTCGGCGATCATCTTCGCGAGGAGCGGCCGGTCCTTGGCGATCGCAAGATAGAGGTCGTCTTTCGGCAGCGCGCGCTGCATCGAGGCCGCGACTTGCGGCACCAGATCGAGGCCCACGAGATCGAGTAGGCCGAACACGCCGGTGCGCGGCATGCCGAAGGGCCGGCCCATAATCGCGTCGGCTTCCTCGACCGAGAGGCCGAGATCGAACGCCGCTTGCAGCGCCGCCTGAATCCACATGCTGCCGATGCGGTTGGCGATAAAGCCCGGCGTGTCCTTGGCGTGGATCACATGCTTGCCGAGCGAGACGTCGCAGAACTCATCGATGGCGGCGACCGTCTCGGGGCGCGTCTTCGGCCCGGCGATGATTTCCAGAAGCCGCATATAACGCGGCGGATTGAAGAAATGCGTGATCAGGAAATCGCGCGCGAATTCGTCGGGCAGCCCCTCGGTCAGAATCCGGAGCGGAATCGTCGACGTGTTGGAGGAGACGATCGCTCCGGGGTTCTTTACCTTCGCGATCTTCTCGTAGGTCGCGTGCTTCACTTCGATCTTTTCCAGCACCGCCTCGACGATCCAGTCGCATTGCGCGAGCTTCGGCAGATCGTCCTCGATATTGCCGGGCGTCACCAGCCGCGCCGCGCGCGGCGACATGAACGGCGCCGGCTCGGTCTTGAGCATTTTCTCGATCGCGGTCTCGGCGATGACGTTGCGGTTGTTGGCGTTTGGCGGAACGATGTCCAAGAGCAGCACGGGCACGCCCGCATTGGCGATCTGCGCGGCGATGCCGCCGCCCATCACGCCGGCGCCGATGACGGCGCATCTGGCGATCGCCATCACACGCGCTCCAGGATGGTGGCGATGCCCTGGCCGCC
>JAATGI010000174.1 GCA_015654725.1 Rhodospirillales bacterium | reverse complement strand
GACCCGATGGAAGCCCATTATATCGGCTTTAAGATGTGGACTCAGGCGGTGCTGCAAGACGGCACCACCGATGTCGACGCGGTGCGGCAGGCAATGTTCGGCCAGAAGGTCAAGAATCTGACCGGAAGCATCGCCGAGATGCTCCCCAACCACCATCTGACCAAGCCGGTGCTGATCGGCGAAATCAGGGCCGACGGTCAATTCAACGTGGTGTGGAAGACGCCGAAGCCGGTGCCGGGCGAAGCCTGGGCCTCGAAGTATCTGGAAGAGGACAAAGGCAAGCACGCCGACTGGTTGTACCCCTGGGTCTGCGAGAGCTGCCAGACGCCGACTTATGGTGCCTACGACGCCTTCCCCTGATCGCGGAAACGGTGGGACCGGCCTTCATGAGAGGGCCGGTCCCGCGCGTTGCCCGGCTTACAAGTTGAAGCAAGCTTCATGATGCGCCGGTTGAGCTGTTTTTTCGTCGCCGTTGCGCTGCTCGTACTGGTGGTCCCGGCGCAAAGCGGCACGCTCCGGCTCGCCGCCGCTGGCGACGATGCGGCGTCCTCTGACCAAGGCCAAGATCAAAGCACGCCATCCGACCAAGGTTCGGACCAGGGTCAGTCGGGGACGGATCAAGGCCAGGACCAAAGCACCCCGGGCGACGATACCAACGCGACCAAGGCGGCGCCGGTCGCGATCAAGGATATTCCGTCGGCGATCAAGGCCCTCGTTGCCGAGGATCCCGACGACCAGATGAAAGCCGTCGAATTCCTGGGCGCGGCCGGCGACGCGCGCGTGGTGCCGGTGCTGCAGGCGATGGCCAGTGATGGGCTGTTCACCACCAAGGACAGTGAACTCGTTTATGCCGACGGCGGCATTTTCCGCGACGCCTTGACCGGCAAGGAAGTGCCCGGGCTGAAAAGCGACGATCTCACCGGGGTCACCGCCAACAATCTGTTGCGCGGCGCGATTCAGGGCGTGGTCGGCCAGCTCGGCTTGTTCGGTCCCGATCCCTCGGCGCGGGCCAGCGCCGCCGCGGCGCTCGCCGACCAGCCCACGCCGGAAGGCGCCGCGATGCTACGCAAGGCGTTGGCGAACGAGAGCGATTCCGGCGCCAAGGCGGCGATGGTCGCGGCGCTCGCGCAATTCGATCTCGCCGATCCCGATCCGGCCAAGCGGCTGGCCGCGGTCCAGTCGCTCGCCAGCTCCAACGAACCCAATGTCCGGGGCATGTTGCAGCATCTGCTCGACACCGAGAAAGATGCCGGCGTGCGCGCGGCAGCCACCGCCGCGATCTCCTCAATGGGCACAAGGCAAGCCTTCATCGGCGTCGCGGTCAATCTGTTCGAGGGCCTGTCGCTGGGCTCGATCCTGCTGCTCGCCGCCATCGGCCTCTCGATCACCTTCGGCGTGATGGGCGTGATCAACATGGCGCATGGCGAGATGATCATGCTCGGCGCCTATTCAACCTATGTCGTGCAGCAGCTGTTCGTCGGCTACCTGCCGCCCTCGTGGCTGGACGGTTACCTCGTCGCCTCGCTGCCCGTGGCGTTCCTGGTCACGGGGTTTGTCGGCATCGCGTTGGAGCGCGGCATCATCCGCTTTCTCTACGGCCGCCCGCTCGAAACCCTGCTCGCGACTTGGGGCGTGAGCCTGGTCCTGCAGCAATTGGTGCGTACGATTTTCGGCGCGCCGAACAAGGCGGTCGACAATCCGTCCTATATGACCGGCGGCGTCGAACTGATCGGCGGCGCTTTCCTGACCTGGAACCGATTGGTGATTCTGATCTTCTGCTTCATCGTGCTGGGCGTTTTGGCCCTAGTGCTGAAGCGCACCGGCTTCGGCCTCCATATGCGCGCGGTGACGCAGAATCGCGACATGGCGGCGGCGATGGGAATTCCAACGGCGCGCGTTGACGCGCTGACCTTCGGCCTCGGCTCCGGCATCGCCGGCATCGCCGGGGTCGCGCTGTCGCAGGTCGGTAATGTCAGCCCCAATCTCGGCACCATCTATATCGTCGACAGTTTCATGGTGGTGGTGTTCGGCGGCGTCGGCAGCCTGTTCGGCACGCTCGCGGGCGCCATGACCCTCGGCATCGTCAACAAGCTGCTGGAGCCGGTGGCCGGGGCGGTGCTGGGCAAGGTGGTCGTGCTGGTCGCGATCATCCTCTTCATTCAGCGGCGCCCGCGGGGCCTGTTCGCGCTCAAGGGCCGATCGGTGGAGGGCTGAGGCTTGGGGACGAGTTCGGTGCTGGGGCCGCGTGGCTCGATCTGGTTCCTGGCCGTCGTGGTCGTTCTCGGCGTTGGCGTGCCGGTGCTCAATCTGCTGCCCGACGGCTCGGCCTTGCATCTCCCCGATTATCTGGTGCCGCTGTTCGGCAAGTATGCCTGCTACGCGTTGCTGGCGTTGAGCCTCGATTTGGTCTGGGGCTTCGCCGGGATTCTGAGCCTCGGCCACGGCGCCTTTTTCGCGCTCGGCGGTTACGCGATGGGCATGTATCTGATGCGCCAGATCGGCACGCGCGGCGTCTATCAGAATCCGATCCTGCCCGACTTCATGGTGTTCCTGAATTGGAAGGAGCTGCCCTGGTATTGGTATGGCTCCAGCCATTTCGCCTTCGCCGCGCTGATGGTTGTTCTGGTGCCGGGAATCTTGGCCTTCGTGTTCGGCTGGCTCGCCTTCCGCTCGCGCGTCACCGGCGTCTATCTCTCGATCATCACCCAGGCCCTGACCTACGCGCTGTGGCTCGCGTTTTTCCGCAACGATATGGGCTTCGGCGGCAATAACGGCATGACCGATTTCAAGGACGTTCTGGGCTTTCCGCTTCAGTCCGACGCCACGCGCCGCGGCCTTTGTCGTCTCGGTGGTGGCTCTCGGCCTCGGCTATTTGCTGTGCCGTTATATCGTCGCCTCGAAGCTGGGGCGCTTGCTGCTGGCGGTGCGCGACGCCCAGAGCCGGGTGCGGTTCCTGGGCTATTCCGTCGCCCACGCGCAAGTCTTCGTCTTCACCATCTCGGCGGTGCTCGCGGGCATCGCCGGCGCGCTCTATGTGCCCCAAGTCGGCATCATCAATCCGAGCGAATTCTCGCCCGGCAATTCGATCGAAGTCGCGATCTGGGTCGCGGTCGGCGGACGCGGCACGCTGGTGGGCGCCGTCATCGGCGCGATCGTGATCAACTACGCCAAAACTTATCTCACCGGCGCGCTCCCCGATGCTTGGCTCTACGTGCTGGGCGCCTTGTTCATCCTCGTCACGCTGGTCTTTCCCAAAGGCATCATGGGACTCGCCGCGCAGATTCGCGGCTTGCGCCGGCCGCCCACCATCGAAAAGATCGCCGGCGAAAAGCGCGCGTCATGACCGTCACCACCAGTCTCGAATATTCGAACTCGATTCTCTATCTCGACAACGTCACGGTGAGCTTCGACGGCTTCAAGGCGTTGAACGCGCTGTCCTTCGTCATCGATCGCGGCGAATTGCGCTGCGTCATCGGCCCCAACGGCGCCGGCAAGACCACGATGATGGATGTCGTCACCGGCAAGACCCGGCCCGACGAGGGCGAAGTCCTGTTCGACGGCAAGATCGACCTCACCCGTCTCGACGAGGCCGCCATCGCCAATCTCGGCGTCGGCCGCAAGTTCCAGAAGCCGACCGTGTTCGAGAATCTCTCGGTCTTCGCCAATCTGGAACTGGCGCAAAAGACCGTGCGCGGCATCACGCGGACCTTATTCGCGCGGCTCGACTCCACCCAGCGCGACGAAATCGATGCCATGATCCGCCGCATCGGTCTCACCGGTCGCGAGCAAACCTCGGCCGGCGCCTTGTCGCACGGCCAGAAGCAATGGCTCGAGATCGGCATGCTCTTGATTCAGGACGCGCGGCTCTTGCTCCTGGACGAACCGGTCGCCGGCATGACCGACCGCGAGACCGAGGCCACCGCCGAGCTGGTGCGCTCGCTCGCCGGCAAGCACACGGTGGTGGTGGTCGAGCACGACATGGAATTCGTGCGCAGCCTCGCCTCGCGCGTCACCGTGCTGCATGAAGGCGCGGTCCTGGCCGACGGCACGATCGATTTCGTCCAGAGCCAGCAGATCGTGATCGACGTCTATCTCGGGCGCTGAGAATGTTATCGGCGGAAAACATCCAGCTTTATTATGGCGCCAGCCATATCCTGCGCGATGTCAGCGTCACCGCGGAGGCGGGCTCGATCACTTGCGTGATGGGACGCAACGGTGTCGGCAAGACCAGCCTGATGCGCGCGGTCATGGGGTTGCAGCCGATCCGCTCCGGCAAGATCATGTGGGAGGGCGAGGATGTCGCTGGCCTAAAGCCGCATGAACGAGCGCGGCGCGGCTTCGCCATCGTGCCGCAGGGACGCGAAATCTTTCCGCGCCTGACGGTGCATGAAAATCTGTTGACCGGCCTGGCGCCGCTGCCGCGCGACAAACGCTCGGTCCCGGACGAGATTTTCACCTTGTTCCCGGTGCTGAAGGAAATGCTGGGGCGCCGCGGCGGCGATCTTTCGGGCGGGCAACAGCAGCAACTCGCGATCGGTCGCGCGCTGGTGACGCGCCCCAGGCTGCTCATGCTGGACGAGCCGACCGAGGGCATTCAGCCTTCGATCATCAAGGATATCGGGCGGGTCATCCGCGAACTCGCCCAGCGCGGCACGATGGCGATTCTGCTGGTGGAACAATATTTCGATTTCGCCCAGGAGCTGGCCGATCGCTTTATCGTCATGGAGCGCGGCGAGGTGGTATTGTCCGGCAATGCCCGCGACATGGTGGAGGACGATGTCCGCCGCTACCTCACGGTATGAGGTCGTTCCCGCAGCGAAAACCGCGACGCGCGCTCCGCTCCAACGCGGCGACGGCGCGGTGGAGATCGCCTTTACGCGCCGCGGTCCCGCCACCGTGTTATCGCGCCTCTATCAACGCACGCCGGCCCGCGCGCTGTTTCCCCATCCCGAGCCGAACGACGCCAAGCTGGCGGTGTTGCTCACGACCTCGGGCGGCCTCGCCGGCGGCGACAAGCTGGCCTTTTCGATTGCCGCCGAAGCCGGCGCCGCCGCGACCGTCGCCACCGCGGCGGCGGAGAAAATCTATCGCTCGCTCGGGCCGGATTGCATGGTCGAGATCGCGCTCGATGCCGGGGAGGGCGCCTGGCTCGAATGGCTACCGCAAGAGACCATTCTGTTCGACGGCGCGCGGTTGCGGCGGAGCGTCATGGCGCGCGTCGCTTCAAGCGCAAGATTGCTGGCCGCCGAAATGCAGGTATTCGGCCGGATCGCGCGTGGCGAGCGCTTTACCTGCGGCTTGCTGCATGAAAGCTGGCGCGTCGGGCGCGGCGGGAATCTTGCCTGGGTCGACGCGACGCGGCTCGATGGCGATATCGAATCTCTAATCGAACGCGCGGCCGGATTCGCCGGCGCGCAAGCCTTCGCCACCGCCGTTTATGTCGGCGCCGATGCCGAACGGCATTTGGCCCTGGCGCGCGCGCTGACGAGCGAACTTTCGTGTCGGGCAGGGGCCACGTTGGTGAACGGCATTCTGCTGGCGCGGTTCATCGGCGCGGCGGAGGCGGTGCGCGCCGGTCTCTGGCACTATGTCGGGGGATTGCGTCACGCGGCGGCGGGACTGCCGGCGAAACCGCCGCGGGTCTGGAAATTATAAGGGGGGAGCATGAATCTCACGCCCAGGGAAAAGGACAAGCTGTTGGTCGCGATGGCGGCCAATGTCGCGCGCCGCCGCTTGGAGCGCGGCGTCAAGCTCAACCATCCCGAAGCGGTCGCGCTGATTTCCGATTTCGTCGTCGAGGGCGCGCGCGACGGCCGCTCGGTCGCGGAATTGATGCGCGACGGCGCCACGGTGTTGACGCGCGACCAGGTGATGGACGGGATTTCGGAGATGATCCACGATATTCAGGTCGAGGCGACCTTTCCGGACGGCACCAAGCTCGTCACCGTCCATCAGCCGATCCGGTGAGCCCATGATGCTGCGCTGCATTCTGTTTTCGTCGTCCCCGCGAAAGCGGGGACCCAGGGTTAGCGACGCGTGGTTGCCCTGGATTCCCGCTTTCGCGGGAATGACGATTGGGTATTCGGCTGCTTCGAGGGACGCACGATGATCCCCGGCGAGATCATCCCCAAAGACGGAGAAATCGAGCTGAACGCGGGCCGCGCCACCGTGACGCTCGATGTCGCGAACACCGGCGACCGGCCGATTCAAGTCGGCTCGCATTTCCATTTCTTTGAAGTCAATCGAGCGTTGCGCTTTGATCGCGCCCGCGCCTTCGGCATGCGGCTCAACATCCCCGCGTGAACCGCCGTCCGCTTCGAGCCTGGCGACGATAAAATGGTTACGCTAGTCGAGTTGGGCGGCGATGCCAAGGTGTACGGGTTGAACGCTCTAACCAACGGGCCCG
>JAATGI010000284.1 GCA_015654725.1 Rhodospirillales bacterium | reverse complement strand
TCCCGCAGCAAGCGGTCGATATAGTCGCGCTCGATGGCGGGGCGGTCGCGTTCGCCGGCGCGGCGGCGCAACTCCTCGAGGATCGCCTTGGCGCGCCGCAACGCGGAGTCGGTGTCGGGCCCGAGGCCGCGGCGCATCGCACCGCCATCCTCGACCCAGCCGCCTTCTTCGTCAGGCGAGCGCGCCCGCCCGAACGGGTCGTGCTCCGCTTGGCGCAACGAGTCTTGCGCGTCCGGCTCGCCGTCATAGCCAGGCCCGTTGCCCTGGTTGCGGCCCAGCATGCGCTCGCCGAGGCCGCGCGCGCCCTGCTGCAACTGGTCGAGCGCCTCGGTCTGCGGACCGATCGCGTCGCCCGGCTTGCCTTGGCGCAATGCCTCGGCGGCGCCGCGCATCGCCCGCTCGGCGCGGCCCAGCGCTTGGGGAATCTCGCCGTTCTCGCCGATCTGGCTCATCAGATCGCCGAGCATGCGCCGCAGCGCTTCCTGGGTCGCGGCGGCGCCTTGTTCGTCGCCATGGCCGTCGCGCTGATCGCGGAAGCTCTGATTCAGCAATTGCTGCTGACGGTGCATCATGTCCTGCATCGCGCCCATCGCCCGCGCGGCGCCGCTCGGCATACCGGATGTCCGCCCGAGCTGCAGGCTTTCCAGCATGTCCTGAAGCTGCGACAGCAGATCGCGCGCCGCGTCGCGGGCGCCGGTCCGCGCCAGCTCCTGCGCGCGGTCGAGCAGCGTGGCCAGATCCTGGCCGCCCATCATTTGCGAGCTGTCGAATTGCGGCAGTTGGTCGAGCCCCTGCTTCAGCGCGTTCTCCATCATCGCCTGGAGATAACGATGGATGGCCTCGCGCAATTGCTGCGTCAGCCGGTCGATCTCGGAATCGGGCGCGTTGCGCGCCAGCGCGTCTTGCAGGGCCTGCATCGCCTGGCGCATGTCTTCCTGCATCAGGGGCGCGCGGCCGTCCTCGATCCTGAGCGCGGTTTGCCACAGCAATTCCTGCACCGCCGGGATGGTCTGCGGATCCGGATTGATCATCAGCCGTTCCCGCGCCATCCGCAGCGCCAGGAACACCACCTTATCGTCGCCATAGAGTTGCGGCCGCAGCGACAGGTCGGACAGCGTTTCGGCGACGATGTCGCGTTGATCGGGATGCAGCGCCAGTTCCTTGCGCTGATCGACGATGGCGCGCGCGACCGGATGGTGAAACGCGGGTTCCGGCAGGGTGAAGGTGATGGCGTCGCTGGCGCCGGTCTGGTTGAGCGCGTCCTTCGCCTCGAGCTTGATCGTGACCGGCAGGCCGGCCCAGGGGTTGGCCAGAAGATCGTGGAAACTCGCGTCATGCGCGTCCTTGAGATGGAGGCCGGGTAAGGGCAGATCCAAAATCAGCGGCTCCGCCGCCGGGTTGCCGACCAGCGCGATCGTCGCCTTGACCGCCTCGACGCCGTAATCGTCGGTGGCGCGGTATTCGAGCCGGAGCGCGCCGCGATCGGTGCGCTTCGGCGGCAGCAGCGCGACGGTCGGCGGCAAATCCGGCACGACCATGATCGGCCAGGTGCCGAGGCTGACGCCGCCTTGCAGGACCGCGAGCTTGCCGCCCGCGGTCAGCGTTGTCTGCGCCTTGAAATTGCTGTCGTCGATTCGGGCGAAGTCGCCGGCCTTGCCGTCGATAACGAGGCGCGGCACCTCGCCACGGCCATGCACCTGCGCCAAGAGCACGCTTCCCGCCGGGATCGAGATCGGCGTCGCCGGCGCCGTGGCGGGCAGGAGCTGCGGCGGCAGGCCGGTATAGTCGGGCGGCGTCACCCAGATATCGAGACTTGCCGCCGGCTGGGCGCCGCCCGCGCCGAAGGACGGCGCCAAGGACCGGCCGATGCGCTGCGCCCAATCCGGCCCGGCATCGACCGCGCCGAGTATCAACAAAAGCGCTAGCAACGCCCGGAGGCCGTAACGGTCGCGCGCGCCGAAGCCGGCCTTGGGCCAGCCGACGCGAAGCCCACGCGCCGCTTCCGCCATGCGGCGGCGATGCGCCTGCCACAACGCCAGGCTCGCGGCATCGCCGGCGCCGCTCGCGATCGTGTCCGCGAGCGC
>JAATGI010000326.1 GCA_015654725.1 Rhodospirillales bacterium | reverse complement strand
TGTTCGACAAGATCTGGGATAATCACCTGGTCGATATTCAGCCGGACGGCACGGGCTTGCTCTATATCGACCGGCATCTCACCCATGAAGTCACCAGCCCGCAGGCCTTCGAGGGCTTGCGCATGGCCGGCCGCAAGGTGCGCCGCCCCGACCTGACCATCGCGGTCGCCGACCATAACGTGCCGACCTCCGACCGGGCGCACGGCATCGACGATCCCGAGAGCCGCATCCAAATCGAACTGCTGGAGCGCAACGTCAAGGAATTCGGCGTGCCGTATTTCGAGGTGAACGACATCCGGCAGGGCATCGTCAATATCATCGGGCCGGAGCAGGGCCTGACCCAGCCTGGCATGACCATCGTGTGCGGCGACAGCCATACCGCCACCCATGGCGCGTTCGGCGCGCTGGCCTTCGGCATCGGCACCTCGGAGGTCGAACACGTCTTGGCCACGCAGACGCTGATTCAGCGTCACGCCAAGAACATGCTGGTCTCGGTCACGGGCAGCCTGGGCTTCGGCGTCACCGCCAAGGATCTGATCATGGCGGTGATCGCCAAGATCGGCATCGCCGGCGGCACCGGCCATGTCATCGAATATTCGGGCGATGCCTTCCGCAGGCTGTCGATGGAAGGCCGCATGACGGTCTGCAATATGTCGATCGAGGCAGGCGCGCGCGCCGGCTTGATCGCGCCCGACGAGACCACCTTCGACTATATGAAAGGCCGACCCTACGCCCCCAAGGGCGCCGCGTGGGAGCAGGCGGTCGCGTTCTGGAAAACCGTGCCGTCCGATCCGGGCGCCCATTACGACAAGACCGTGTCGCTCGACGCCTCGGCGATTTCGCCGCTGGTGACGTGGGGCACCAAGCCCGAGCATGTCGTGCCGATCGCCGGCATTATTCCCGATCCGGCCGATGAGCCGGACGAGGAGCGCCGCAACGGCATGCTGCGCGCGCTGAATTACATGGGCCTGAAGCCGGGCATGCGCATGACCGATATCGCGGTCGATCATGTCTTTATCGGTTCCTGCACCAACGGCCGGATCGAGGATTTTCGCGCCGCCGCCGCGATCGCCAAGGGCAGGCACGTGGCGCCTGGCGTGCGCGCCATGGCGGTGCCGGGGTCGGGGCTAGTGAAGCATCAGGCGGAGGAAGAAGGCCTCGACCGAATCCTGATCGAGGCCGGCTTCGAATGGCGCGAGCCGGGTTGCTCGATGTGCCTGGCCATGAACGCGGACAAGCTGATGCCGGGCGAACGCTGCGCCTCCACCTCGAACCGGAATTTCGAGGGCCTGCAAGGGCCGGGCGGGCGCACCCATCTCGTCAGCCCGGCGATGGCCGCCGCCGCCGCCGTCACCGGCAAGCTCGCCGACGTGCGGGAGATGAAGTGAGGAGCATCGCCATGGACAAATTCACCACCCTTCACGGCGTCGCGGCGCCGATGCCGATGATCAATGTCGATACCGACATGATCATTCCGGCCCGCTATCTCAAAACCATCGCGCGCCAGGGCTTAGGCAAGGGCCTGTTCAGCGCCATGCGCCACAAGCCCGACGGCACCGAGATCGCCGATTTCGTCCTCAACCACCCGCATTACCGCGAGGCCAAGATTCTGGTCGCGGGCGAGAATTTCGGCTGTGGCTCGTCACGCGAGCACGCGCCCTGGGCGCTCTTGGATTTCGGCATCCGTTGCATCATCGCGCCGAGCTACGCCGATATTTTCCACGCCAATTGTTACAAGAACGGCATCTTGCCGATCACGCTGCCGCAGGAAATCTGCGATCAGCTCATGGACGACGCCAAGAAGGGCGCCAATGCGCGCCTCACCGTCGATCTCGAGGCGCAGACCATCACCCGGCCCGACGGCGGCATCGTGCATTTCGACATCGATCCGTTCCGCAAACACTGTTTGCTGCACGGGCTCGACGAGGTCGGCCTCACCCATCAAAAGCACCATCACATTTCCGCGTTCGAGGAAAAGCACCACCACGCGCACCCCTGGCTGCGCCATCACGCCCCATGAGCGCCAACAAGAAGTTGCTGGTCCTGCCGGGCGACGGCATCGGCCCCGAGGTGATGCGCCAGGTCTATCGCGTCATCGAATGGTTCGACCGCAAGCGCATGTTGCGCTTCGATATCGGCGAGGGTCTGGTCGGCGGCTGCGCCTATGACGCCGAGGGCACGCCGCTTTCCGACGAGACCATGGCGCGCGCGCACGCGGCCGACGCCGTGCTGTTCGGCGCGGTCGGCGGGCCGAAATGGGAGAAGCTGCCGTTCGCGGTGCGGCCGGAACGCGGCCTCTTGCGCCTCA
>JAATGI010000498.1 GCA_015654725.1 Rhodospirillales bacterium | reverse complement strand
GGGGTGCGGTCGCCGATCCACAGCATATGCGCCGAACAGCCGTACCACTCGCCGCTGGTCGAATCGATTCGCGTCAGCGCCTGCTCGTATTGAAGAAGCAGGGCTTCGTGCGAGGTGTAGAGATCCGTCTCGCGAATGACCGGCGTGGTCTCGGAGGTGAGGCCGCAGGCCGCCATGAAATCGAGCGTCTCGGAGAGACGGTCCGCCATTTCGCCATAGCGCTCGCCCGAGGGACTCGATGCCACGAATTCCTGGTTCCAGCTATGGACGCGATGGAGATCGGCGTAGCCGCCCTGGGCGAAGGCGCGCAACAGATTGAGCGTCGCCGCCGCCTGTGTATAGGCGCGCATCATGCGCTGCGGATCGGGCACGCGCGACGCCGCGGTGAAATCGGGGCCATTGACGATGTCGCCGCGATAAGAGGGCAGCGTGATGCCGGCATGACTCTCGGTCTCGGCCGAGCGCGGCTTGGCGAACTGGCCCGCCATGCGTCCGACCTTCACGACCGGACAGGCCGCGCCATAGGTCAGCACCACCGCCATCTGCAACAGCACACGGAACATGTCGCGGATATTGTTGGGGTGGAATTCGGCGAAGCTCTCCGCGCAATCGCCGCCCTGGAGCAGAAAAGACTTGCCCTCGGCAACCTCGCCGAGCGCCGCCTTGAGGCGCCGCGCCTCGCCTGCGAACACCAGCGGCGGGAAGTTGCGCAAGGTTTCCTCGACGGTCGCTAGCGCGGCCGCGTCGGGATAGTCCGGCACTTGCTTGATCGGCTTGCCCCGCCACGAATCGGGGCTCCACTTGGCTACCATAACGTCCTCGTTCGCCGTCGAATGTGACGGTTTATAAGGCTATAGCGGGTTTTTTCCGCAAGTGCCAGTGAGCGGGCCGCGCGGTCGCGCCGTCAGTGTGAAATTCGGCGCCGGTTCAAATGCTCGGCTAGCTCGCCGATCTGATGCAGCAGCAGGACGCCAAAAAGCGCCACGGCGAGGATTCCCCGAATCACGCCGGTGGCCGGAAGGTGCCCAAATTCGTGCAAGCGCCGGACGATCTCCGTGATCAAGCCGATGCCGAGCACGGCGTGGTAGGCCGGCCCGAATTTGCGGGCCAGCGCAAGGTCGAGCCGCCGCGCGCCCTGGAGTATTTCAACAATCATCGGTTCCTCACTTCGCCGGCGTCACGTTCCTCAAGGTCAGGAACGGCATGCGATGCTCGATCGGCTGATAGCTCACATTCTTTTTCATGGCGAAGACCGACATACCGTCCCAGAGCGAGATCGACGCCACCTCGTCATAGAGGAATTTTTCCATGCTCTTGACCATCTCGGCGCGCTTGGCGTCGTCGAGTTCGGCCATCGCCGCGGGAATGCCGTTGTCGATCTCGGGATATTTGTAAAGCACGTAAGCCGACTTCGAGAAATAGGACAGGGTCAGCGCGTCGAGCGAAGGCAAGCCGGAATTCGCCACCGGCATGCCGGAGATCGAGACCACCTCGATGCTGGGATCGTTCTGCACCTTGCGGATGAATTCGAAGCCGTTCGAGCCTTCGATCGTCTTCATCTCGACCTCGATGCCGACGGCCTTGAGATAAAGAATCACCGCCTCGGTGGTTTCGGGAAAGCCGTAGAAATTGCCGCCGGCGCTGTAGAGCGGCAGCTTGAAGCCGTTGGGATATCCGGCCTCGGCCAACAGCTTCTTCGCCAGCGCCGGATCGTAGCTGTAATTCTTGAGGCTGGGATCGAAGCCGAATTCGCCCGGCGCCAGGCGCGGATAGCGGTCGGGCACGCCGCCGAACAGATTCTTGACGATGGCGTCGCCGTCGATGGCATGGGCGACCGCCTCGCGCACGCGGCGGTCATGCCACGGCGCCTTCTCGTTCAGCAGATCGAACTCGATGCTCACGGTCGGATTGGCTGGCTGCTTGACGACGGTGAAGCCGTCGCGTTGCAGCCCCGCCACCGCCGGGAACGGCGTGTCCATGATGATGTCGGCTTCGCCGGCGCGCAGCTTGGCGACCCGCGTCTCGGCGTCCTTCACAAGTTCGAAGCGCACAGTCTTGAAGGCGGGCTGCCGGCCGTAATAGCCGGCGAAGGCCTTGAGATCGAAATATTGCGCCGGCTTGTATTCGACAAACTCATAAGGGCCGATGCCGTTCGGATGGCTGGCGAATTCCTTTTCGCCGACGCGGTCGTAATAGGCCTTCGAGGCGGGAAACAGGCTGGTGCCATCGAAAAAGTTGACGTCCGGCTCCTTGAAGTCGAGGCGCACCGTGTAGCGGTCCACCGCCACGATGTGATCGACATATTTGCCGTGGCGCGCGAACGGCCGCGTCTTTTCCATCAGGCGCTGAAAGCCGAACACGACATCGTCCGCGACGAACTCGTCGCCGGAATGGAACTTTACCCCCGGTTTGAGGTGAAAGGTGAGGGTCTTGCGGTCGGCGCTGTAGTCCCAGCCGGCGACCGTCTGCCGAACGGTGCCGTCGTCGTTGTAATCCCACAACGCCTCGTCGATGTTGCGCAAGATCACGTAATTGACCGGCGGAAAGAATCCGGCCGTGATATCGATCGAATCCGGCTCGGCGCCGGTGGCGATGGTGAGATGGTCGGCCGGCTCGGCCGACACTCGGGGCGCGGCAAGCAACAGCGCGAGCCCGAGGCTCGACGCGAAAGCGATGCGGGCGCGGCGGCGCGGTGTCATTCGATTCCTCCCTGGATTATTCGCGCGGCGCGTTGTTCGCGCCTATTCGCCGCATTCTAGGCGAAACGCCGGAAACGTCACACCGCCGTGATTTGCACGGCGGATAGAAATTCCTATGCTGCTTTTTCATTCCTCTCCGCCCCGGGGGGCGGAGAGGAGTTCATCTGCCAGTTTTGTATGCAGGACACCGCCTTGGCCGCTCGCCCGCTCTGGAAACGACTTCCCTGGCTCGACTATTCGGGCAAGGTCTCGCCGCTGAAGGCGACGGTCTTCGTCGCCTTGTTCATTCCCGGCCTGGTCACGCTGTACCGGTACGAGGCCGACATGCTGGGCGGCCGCCCGATCACCGAGGTGATCCACGTCATGGGGCTGTGGGGCATTCGCTTGCTGGCCGTCGCCCTTGCCATGACGCCGTTCCGCCAGGTCTTCCGCCAGCCGAAGGTGGCGCTGATCCGGCGCATGATCGGCGTCGCCGCGTTCTGCTATCTGGCGATCCATTTCTCCTTTTATGTCGTCGACGAGAAATACGTTCTCCTGACGGTGGCGTCGGAGATCGTCCATCGCTTTTATCTGACCATCGGCTTTAGCGCCCTGCTCATCATGACGGCGCTGGCCGTGACCTCGACCGACGGCATGATGAAGCGTTTGCGCCGGCGCTGGCAGACGCTGCACCGCCTGGTCTATCTCGCCGCCATCATCGGCACCGTGCATTATTTCATCCAGGTCAAGCTCAACGTGTTCGAGCCGACCTGGTTCGCCGGCGTGATCGCCTGGCTCTTGCTCTACCGGGTCATGGCGCATTGGCTCGGCATCCCGCGCGCGAGCTCGTTCGTGGCGCTTCTATCGCTGAGCATTGCCGTTGGAATTTTGACGGCGGTCGGCGAATATGCCTATTACGCCATCTTCACCGGCGTCCGCGCCGGCCGGGTGTGGCAAGCCAATTTCACGTTGGCGGCGGGCCTACGCCCCGGCTGGATCGCGATGGCGGTAGGTCTGACCTTCACGGTGCTCGCGACGCTATGGAACCTGTCCGAAAAGTGGCGCATGCCGCGCTCCGATCCCTCCGGCCGCTTGGCGCCCGCGCGCCGGGCGGCGCGCTCGTCCTGACGCGGCCGCTGCTTCTCGCGGCGCTGCTCGGCCTGGCGGCCGCGTGCTCGATCCCGGTGCCGGTGTTCACGCCGCCACATATCGAGCCGGCCCAAGCGGCGGCGCGGCATTACGACTATGCCCTGAACGACCCCGAACAGCTCTATGCCTTCATGCGCGCCTTCCCGAAGGGCGCCGATCTGCACAATCATCTCTCCGGCTCGATCGCTGCCGAGAGCTATATCGCCTGGGCGATCGCCGCCGGCGACTGCATCGACCGGGCGCAACTCGCGCTGACGCGACCGCCTTGCAGCGGCGCGCTGATTTCGGCCAGCGCCGTGCGGGGCGACAAGGCGCTCTATCGCTCGCTGGTGGACGCCTTTTCGATGCAGGATTTCGTGCCCGACGGCGAGACCGGGCACGATCATTTCTTCGCCACCTTCGACAAATTCAGCGCCGCGGAGGCCGGCCGCATCCCCGACATGATCGCCGAGGCCGCCAATCGCGCGGCCAACGATCATGTGCTCTATCTCGAACTCATGATCTCGCCGGGCATGGCCGAGGCGCGCAAGCTGGCCGAGCAAGCGCCGCCGTTCGACCCGGCGATGAGCGACGCGGATTTCGCCGCCGCCATGGCCAAGCTGCTGCCCGGCATCGACCAGATCGTCGCCGCCGTCCACGGCCAGTTGGACGCCGCCCAGAGCCGCACCCAGGCGCTGCTTCATTGCGACGACCGGGCGGCGCGGCGGCCGGGCTGCGACGTCGTTATCCGCTATCTCGCGCAAATCATCCGCGTGTTTCCGCCGGCGCAGGTGTTCGCCCAGGATGTGCTCGCCTTCCGCCTGGTGGAGAGCGATCCGCGCTTTGTCGGCCTCAACATCGTCGGGCCGGAGGACGATCTGATCGCGCTGCACGATTATTCGTTCCACATGCGCATGTTCCGCTTCCTGCATCGGCGCGATCCAGGCGTGAGCATGTCGCTCCATGCCGGCGAGCTGGTGGCGGGCGAGCACGGCGGATTACACAACGTCAAGCCGGCGGATTTGCGCTTCCATGTCAAGGAGGCGGTCGAGATCGCGGGCGCCGACCGCATCGGGCACGGCGTCGATGTCCTGTATGAGGACAACGCGCCCGACCTGCTGAAGGAAATGGCCGCGAAGCGCGTGCTGGTCGAGATCAATCTCAGCAGCAACGATCAGATCCTGGGCGTGTCGGGCGACCGGCATCCGTTCATGGATTATCGCAAGGCGGGGGTGCCGACCGCGCTTTCGACCGACGATGAGGGCGTCGAACGCATCGACCTCACCCACGAATATGTCCGCGCCGCGCGCGACTATCATTTGAGCTACGACGATTTCCTGGGCCTGTCGCGAACCAGCCTGGAATTCGCGTTCGTGCCCGGCGCGAGCCTGTGGCAGGACCCGGTGACGTTCGCGCCGGTGGCGGCTTGCGCGCATCAAATCCTGGGCTCGCCCGCGCCCACCGCCGAGTGCGGCGAATTTCTCGACACCAGCGAAAAGGCGCGGCTGGAATGGCGGCTCGAGGCCGAAATCGCGCGCTTCGAGGAGCACTGACGGCACGCATCGCAGAAGGACACCATGCCCACATTCAGCCGCGACGGCATCGAGATCTATTACGAGGAATACGGCAACGGCTATCCGCTGTTGCTGTTGGCGCCGGGCGGCCTGCGCTCCACCATCTCGTTCTGGCACCCGACGCCCGAAGGGCCGCGGCCGTGGATGGACCCGACCGCCGTGCTCGCCGCCAAATTCCGTGTCATCGCCATGGATCAGCGCAACGCCGGACAGTCGCGCGCGCCGATCCGGGACGGCGACGGCTGGCGGGATTATGCCGACGATCATCTGGCCCTGCTGGATCATCTCGGCATCAAGCGCTGCCACGTCATGGGCGGCTGCATCGGCTCGTCCTTCAGCCTGACCTTGTGCGAGCGCGCGCCCGAGCGCATCGGCGCCGCCGTGCTGCAAAACCCGATCGGCCTCGCCGACAACCGCCATGTCTTCGGCGAGACCTTCGCCGGCTGGGCCAAGACGATGCGCGAGCGCGATCCCGCGCTTACCTCGGCGACGCTCGAAAGCTTCTTCAAGAATATGTTCGGCGGCGACTTCGTGTTCAGCGTCACG
>JAATGI010000198.1 GCA_015654725.1 Rhodospirillales bacterium | reverse complement strand
GGTCTCTTCGCCGCAGACATAGGCGCCGGCGCCGACCCGGATTTCGAGATCGAAAGCGAATTTCGAGCCGAGAATGCCGGCGCCCAGGCAATTCGCCTTTCGCGCCGTCTCGATGGCGCGCGCCATGCAATGGATCGCGTGCGGATATTCGGAGCGGATATAGATAAAGCCCTTGGTGGCGCCGACCGAGACGCCCGCGATCGCCATGCCCTCGATCAGGGTGAAGGGATCGCCTTCCATGATCATGCGGTCGGCATAGGTGCCGGAATCGCCTTCATCGGCGTTGCACACGATGTATTTCTGCGCGCCTTGCGTTTGCTGCACCGTCTTCCATTTGATCCCGGTCGGGAAGCCGGCGCCGCCGCGGCCGCGCAGGCCCGATTTCACCACCAATTCGACCGTGGCTTCAGGGCCGAGTTCGATCGCGCGCTCCAACCCGCGCCAGCCGCCATGGGCGCGATAATCCTCCACCGAATTGCGATCGACGATGCCGCAACGCGCGAAGGTGAGGCGCGATTGGCGCTTCAAGAACGGAATCTCTTCCGGCTTGCCGAGGCGAAGGGGATGCGGGCCACCCTCGAGGAAGCCGCCATCGAGCAGCGCCTCCACTTGGTCCGCCCGAACCGGGCCATAGGCGATGCGCCCCTCGGGTGTCGCCACTTCGATCATCGGCTCGAGCCAATAGAGACCGCGCGAGCCGGTATGTACGAAATCGGCCTCGATGCTGCGCTTGCGCAAGCCCAGGAGCAGCGCCTTCTCGACATCGTCGGAACCAAGCGCCAGCGCGCCGGAATCGCGCGGGATATAAAGGCGCGGCTTGCTCATGCCGCCTTCGCCCGCTCGATCAGCGCGCCGAGCCGCGCGCGGTCGAGCCCGCCATAGACCTTGCCGTCCAGCATCGCCGACGGCGCGCAGGCGCACAGGCCGAGGCAATAAACCGGCTCCAGCGTCACCCGTCCGTCGGTCGTGGTCCCGTGCCAGTCGATGCGCAAGGCGTCGCGCGCCGCCTTGGCCAAACCTTCCGCGCCCATCGCTTGACAGGCCTCGGCGCGGCATAATTTCAAGACATGCCGGCCCGCGGGTGCTTCGCGGAAATCGTGATAGAAAGTAACGATGCCATGCACCTCGGCGCGGGTCAGATTCAGCACCGACGCCACCATCGGCACCGCGTCATGATGGATGAAACCGAACGCCGCCTGCAACGCGTGCAGAATCGGCAGCGTCGCGCCGTCCTGTTGCGCCGCACCGGCGATGATCTCGGCGGCCCGGACTTTGTCCCATGGCTGATAGCTGGGCATGTTGTCAATCGACCGATCAAATGATAGCCCGCCCAACCTAGCGCGAATCAGCCAATATTCAATACACCGCTTTCGTTCATTGATAGATACTCTCTATCAATTCGCTATTCGATGAGCCGGTCGAGTTCCGCTCCGACCTTAAGGGCTTCGGCGACCAGGGCGGCGGCCGCCGGTGCCATCGGCTCGCGGTTGGGCACCACCAACCCGACGGTATGGACCGCTACAGGCTCGATAATGGGGATCGCCCGCACCGCACCCACTAGCCCTAGGCTTTCGGCCAGGATCGCCGGCATGACGCTGGCCCAGCGCCCGGTGCGGACATGGGAATAGAGCAGGATCATGGAGTTGGATTCGAGCGTCGGCGCCTCGCCCAAACTGCCGGCGTCGCGCAACAATTGGTCGATAATGCGCCGATTCTGCATGTCGGGCGTGAGCAGGCAAAGCGGGATGCGGGCGACCTCGGCCCAGGTCACCTGCTCGCGATTGCCGAGGGGCGAATCGGCCGCGGTCATCAGCCGATAGCGCTCGCGGTAAAGCGGCACCGAACGCACCCGGCCCAGCGGCTCGTTGTCGAGATAGGTGATGCCGGCATCGATCTCGAGATTGTCGAGCGCGTTCAGCACCTCGATCGAGGAATTGGACAGGATGGTGAAACGCACTTCGGGGTGCTTGGCGCGAAACGGCGTGGTCAGCGCCGAGACCATGGCGAGCGCGGTCGGAATCGCGGCGAGCCGCAAATGTCCGACAAGATGGCCTTGCTTCAGCGCGCGCACTTCCTGCTTCATCGCCCGGCTGTCGCCGACGATGCGTTTGGCCCAATCGAGGACGCGCTCGCCCTCGGGTGTCAGGCCGCGAAACCGCGCGCTCCTATTCACGAGAAGCAGGCCGAGTTGCTCCTCCAATTGCTTGATGCCGGAGGACAGTGTCGGCTGCGTCACGCCGCAGGCTTCGGCGGCGCGGCCGAAATGCTTCTCCCGCGCCAGCGCCAATAGGAATTCGAGCTTGTCGATCATCAGAGGTCGCGGTAGGCGCGCCGATCCGCGTCCGTGGCCCACTCCTCGAACGAAGCAAAGGGATCGTGCGCGACGTCTCCGCCCCTACCCCCGAGCGCGCGATACAACCGACGAAAAAAATTGATGATGGACCGCATGTCGAGCTCTCTTCGGTAAATCAGATGGGTCGCGGTAAGTGACGAAAAGACAAAGACTTGAACCACCAAGGCGCCAAGACGCCAAGACGCCAAGACGCCAAGATTCTCGATAGAGACACATTCACCACCCCGGCGGAAGCCGGGGTCCATCCCAACCAAGGGTGCCGGCGTTCGCCGGCATGGGGCGGCTTTTCTTCTTGGCGTCTTCGTGCCTTGGCGGTTCAAAGTTTTTGCCTTCCGCGCGAATGCGGAGGTGCATTGCGCCACGCGAAATTGACAAGCCGCCGTGCCGCATGCTTCGCTCAATCCTAATACAATAAGGTCGGCGCACGACCGGGGCGGCAGGGAGAGAACGCGATGGACGACGTACAGACGCATTTTCGCGGCGACGCGGAAAACCTCGAATCCTGGCTTCCCCTCGCCGACAAGGTCACGCCGGAACGCTTCGCCCTGGAGCGCGAGAAAATCTTCCGCCGCTCCTGGCTGTTGATCGGCGACACCGCCGAGCTCAAGGAACCGGGCAGCTATTTCGTGCGCGAACTGCCGACGCTGAACGCCTCGCTGATCGTGGTGCGCGGCGAGGACGGCAAGGTCAGGAGTTTCCACAATGTCTGCCGCCATCGCGGCAACAAGCTGATTCGTGGCGGCAGTGGCTGCCGCCCCGCCATTACCTGCGGCTTTCATGGCTGGGCATTCTCGAATCAGGGCGACTGCCGGGTCGTCACCGACGAGCATCAATTCCCCGGCCTCGACAAATCGAAGCTGTCGTTGCTGCCGGTCGCGACCGAGCTGTGGCACGATTTCGTCTTCGTCAATTTCGCGCCGCGCCAAAGCCTCGCCGAATGGCTCGAGGATCTGTGGGACCAATATCCCGGCTATTTCGAGGGCCATGAAAAGGTCGCGAGCTACGGCGTCGAGCTCGCCAGCAATTGGAATCTCGGCGTCAATTCCTTCACCGAGGGCTACCACACGCTGTTCATCCACCGGAACACCGTGCCGGACTATCAGGGCGGCAAGGGCAACCAGATGCGCCATCGCCCGTTCATGCAATTGATGAAGCGCCATACCCGCTATTCGGCGCCCGGCAATCCCGATCATCACGAGACCCCGGCCGAGGCGCTGGCCTGGCGTCACGGCCACAAGATGCTGCCGGCCGCGACTTATCAGCACGGTAACCTTCCCGCCGGCGTCAACCCGTCGCGCGCCGAGCGCTGGCTGTTCGATGTGATCGAATTGTTCCCCAACACCGTGATGCTGACCGGCCAGTATTGGCACATGGTGTTGAGCTTCTGGCCGACGGCCGCGGACCGCACCGGCATGATGCAGACCGCCTACGCCTATAAGCCCAAGAATATGGGCGAGCGGCTGAGCCAGGAATTCTTCAGAAGCCGCGGCCGCGAGGTGTTGCGCGAGGATCTGAACACGCTCGAAGCCCAATATGCCGGGCTGTCGTCCGGTGTCATGACGCATGGCTATCTGTCGCGCCAGGAATCGGCGCTGCTGCATCACTACCGCGTCGCCGAAGAGATGCTCGGAGCGGCGCCGTGACCGATCGTTCCCTGCCGCCGGAATTCGCCGATCTCGAAGGCTTCGTCGCCGCCTGGGCCTTGCCGACCGAGCGGCAGCGCCAGGCCAAGCGCGTCGGCGACGAACTCGACGCGGTGCGGCGGTTCTACGAGGCGATGCTGCCGCGCATGCCGGCGCTGTTCGATTATTTCGACAAAATCCCGCATGGCGACCAGACGCAATTGCCGGCCGACGCGCTGCGGCTCTATCGGCTCGGCGCCGCTTTTATCGAAGCCTCCCATCCGATCGAGATGAAATGGCGCCGCACCGACATCGACGACGCCTTTCCGCTCGACCGCTTCAATTTCCTGCCGCCCAGCGACCGCCGTTAGGAGAAGTATCGAATGATCCGTTCGACCGACCGTATCCGCACCACCCATGCCGGCACCCTGCCAAAGGCCCCCGATCTGGCCCGCATGGTCGCATCCAAAGCCGTGCACGCCACCGCCTGGCGGCCGACCGACCCGATCGTCGTCGACGAGGCGACGTTCGAACGCCGCCTCAAGGAGGAAGTCGCGGCGACGGTAAAGCATCAAGCCGCGATCGGCATCGACAGCGTCAATGACGGCGAGCTCGGCAAGATCACCTTCCAGCATTATTGCTTCGAGCGGATCACCGGCTTCGAGGACCGCGACTGGAAGCCGGGCCTGCCGGTGCCGCTCTCCATCGCCATGCGCGACGCCAAGAAATTCGGCGCCTATTTCGCCGAAGGCCATGGCGGCTTCGCCAGCGCCGGCCCGCCCAAGAGCGTGTCGCTCTGCACCGGTCCGCTGAAATATGTCGGGCATGACGCGCTGAATCGCGACATCGACAATTTCAAGGCGGCGCTCAAGGGCGTGGCCGTCGAAGACGCGTTTCTTCCCGCCAATACGCCGGGCACGCTCGAACACGCGCTGCGCAACGTCTATTACAAGAGCGACGAGGACTATCTAGAAGCGATCGCCAATGTGCTGCGCGTCGAATACAAGGCGATCACCGATGCTGGCCTGACCTTGCAGCTCGACGATCCCGATCTGCCGGACGGCTGGGCGATCTATCCCGAGATGACGGTCGCCGACTATCGCCGCTATGCCGGCCTGCGCATCGATGCGTTGAAGCACGCGCTCGCCGGGATTCCGCGCGAGCAGGTGCGGCTCCATGTCTGCTGGGGCAGCTTCCACGGGCCCCACCAGGAAGACATTCCCCTGAAGGAGATCGCCGACCTGATCTTTTCGGTGCCGGCGCAGAGCTATTCGATCGAGGCCTCGAACCCGGCGCACGAGCATGAATGGCAGGTGTTCGAGCATATCAAGCCGCCGAAGGACACGGTGCTGATCCCGGGCGTGATCGGCCACGCCACCGATTTCATCGAGCATCCCGAATTGGTGGCGCAGCGCCTGGTGCGCTACGCCAATGTGATCGGGCGCGAGAATGTCGCCGGCGGCAGCGATTGCGGCATCGGCACGCGAGTCAAGCATCCGAGCATCGCCTGGGCAAAACTCGAAGCCCTGGTCGAGGGCGCGCGCCTGGCCTCGAAGCAATTGTGGGGAAAATGAGGTCGTAAATCGCTCCTCTCCGCCCCCAAGGGCGAAGCGGAATAAAAAATCGAGGAGGAAATGGGCATGAAGGCGCTCACCGGCGTACTCGTCGCCGCCGCGATATTCGGCGCCTCGTCGGCTTCGGCCGACGAGATCAAGGTCGGCGTCATTGCCTCCTTCACCGGGCCTTACGCCGATTGGGGCCGGCGCTTTCAGCAAGGCGTCGATCTGTTCGTCGCGCAACATCAAGGCAAGGCCGGCGGCCATCAGGTCGCGATCATTTACGGCGACGACGGCGGCCACACCCCGGCGCGCGCCAAGCAACGGGCACAGGAATTGATCGTGCGCGACGGCGTGCAATATCTCGCCGGCCGCGATTTCACCCCCACCGTGTTCGCGGTCGCCGGCGTCATCACCGAGGCGAAGGTGCCGTTCGTGATCTTCAACTCGGCGAGCTCCGAGGTGATTCGCAAATCGCCCTATTTCCTGCGCACCGGCTTCACCCAATGGGGTGTCTCGGTGTCCGGTATCGAATATGCCGGCAAACTCGGCGCCAAAAGGGCGATCGTGATCATCGCGGACTACGCCCCGGGCGTCGAATTGATCAATGCCGTCAACCAATTCCTGCCACCGGCCGGCGGCGCCGTCGTCGATACCATCAAGGTGCCGCTCGGCACCTACGAATTTTCGAGCTATCTGCAGCGGATGCAGGACGACAATCCGGACACGATCTTCACCTTCAATCCGGCCGGTCCGATGGCGCAAGCCTTGGTCAAGGGTTATATCGACCGCGGCTTCCACGCCAAGGGCGTCAACTATTGGGCCGGCGGCGGCGAGACCGAAGATCAGAATCTGCCGAATCTCGGCGACAACGCGATCGGAATCTACGCGGCGACCAACTACGTGCCGAATGTCGACAACCCCGCCAATCACGCCTTCATCGCCGCCCTTCACGACAAATTCGGCAAGGACGAAATTCCCGATCTGGCCACCGTCGCCGCTTATGACGGCATCGCGTTGGTCTGGCACATGATCGAGGCGACCAACGGTCAACGCGACGGCGACAAGGCCATCGCCAGCGCGAAGGGCTATACCTGGGACAGTCCGCGCGGGCCGCTCGAAATCGACGCCAAGACGCGCGACGCGACCCAGAACGTCTACATCGTCCAAGTCACCAAGATCGACGGCGTGCTGCAAAACAAGGTGCTTCACGTCTTCCCGATGGTGAAGGACCGGTGGCCCGACCTTCACCCGGAAGGGTGAGCGTTTCGGCGCGCGACTGAGACGAAAATCCCTCCCCCATCGATGGGGGAGGGATTATTTCCTGAGCGGATCGGTTACGGCCTTACTCAGCCGCCAGCAGCGGCACCGGCGCGGTGGCGCGCTGATCGGCCAGGGCGCGCAGCCATTCCACGTCCTTCGGGGCGAGGAAGTGGCCGCCGCGGACATGGTCGAGACAGAGCGGATCGGCGGCGCCCGGCGGTATCGCGCCATCGGCATGGCGCGCCCGCGCCGCCTTGAGCAACAGCCGGCGCACCCGCGCGATCATGATGTCGCTCGGCGCCAGATGCTCGAAGGCGCGCTCGACGATCTCGCCCATGCTTTCCTGCACCGCCTGGTCTT
>JAATGI010000344.1 GCA_015654725.1 Rhodospirillales bacterium | reverse complement strand
TAGGTGTGCTTGCCCGCGACATGAAGGCGCTTGTCGATCAGATTGGCGATGGTCGATTTGCCCGCGCCCGACAGGCCGGTGAACCACAGGATGCAGGGTTGTTGATGCTTGATCTCGGCGCGCGCTTCGCGGTCGATATCGATCGATTGCCAATGGATATTCTGCGAGCGGCGCAGCGCGAAACGGAGAAGGCCGGCGCCGACCGTGGCGTTGGTCATGCGATCGATCAGAATGAAACCGCCGGTGTCGTGGTTTTCCTCGTAAGGATCGAACGGGATCGGTTCGGCGATACTAAGATTGCAGATGCCGATCTCGTTGAGCTCGAGCTTCTTCGCCGCGATATGGTCGAGCGTGTTCACATTGACGAGATATTTTAGGTTGGTGACGGTGGCGCCGATGGTCTTGGCGCCGATCTTGAGCCAATAGGAGCGGCCGGGAAGCATCGGCTGCTCCGCCATCCAGACGAGCGTGGCCTCGAACTGGTCCGAGACGCCGGGCGGGGAGTCGGCCGTGCTCAGCAAATGGCCGCGCGCGATGTCGACTTCCTCGGCCAGCGTCAGCGTCACCGATTGGTCGGCGACCGCTTCTTCCGCCTCGCCGTCCGGCGTGAGAATGCGTTCCACCCGCGCCACGCGCCCACCCGGCGAAACGCGCAATTTGTCGCCACGCCGAATGCGCCCGCTCGAAACCATGCCCGCGAAGCCGCGGAAATCGGGATCGGGCCGATTGACCCATTGTACCCACATTCGGAACGGCAGATGCAGCCGCCGGTCGGCGACCGGCAGTTGTTCGAGATGATCGAGCAATGTTGGCCCATCATACCAAGGCGTCTTTTCGGATAGGCGCGTGACATTGTCGCCATCGAGCGCGCAAATCGGGATCGCGGCGAAGGAGGCGACGCCAATCCGCCGCGCGAATTCGCCATAATCGGCGACGATCCGGTCGAACACGACCTTCGAAAAATCGACCAGGTCCATCTTGTTGACCGCGAGCACAACCTCCCCGATCCCGATCAGCGCGGCGAGATAGGAATGCCGACGGGTCTGGGTCAGGATGCCGTTGCGCGCATCGATCAGGATCACCGCTGCGTCCGCGGTCGAGGCGCCGGTGATCATGTTGCGGGTGTATTGCTCGTGGCCCGGCGTGTCGGCGACGATGAATTTGCGCTTGTCGGTGTTGAAATAGCGATAAGCGACATCGATGGTGATGCCTTGCTCGCGTTCGGCGGCGAGCCCGTCCACCAGCAGGGCGAAATCAATCGCGCCGCCGCGGGTGCCGAGCCGTTTGGAATCCGCTTCGAGCGCCGCGAGCTGGTCATCGAAAATCATTTTGGAATCGTACAGGAGCCTTCCGATCAGCGTGCTTTTGCCGTCGTCGACACTGCCGCAGGTGATGAAGCGCAAGAGATCGGTGCGTTCGAGCGCCGCGAGACGAGAACCAAGCTCTGGCGCGGAGGCGTCGGTAGCGACCGCCATCAGAAATAGCCTTCCTGCTTTTTCTTTTCCATCGACGCCGTGACATCGAAATCGATGACGCGACCTTGCCGCTCCGACTGCGTCGTGATCAGCATTTCCTCGACGATGTCCGCGACGGTTTCGGCGTCGCTCTCGATCGCGCCGGTGAGCGGATAGCAACCGAGGGTGCGGAATCGCACCTTGCGCATTCGCGGTGTCTCACCGGGCAACAGCTTCATGCGTTCGTCATCGAGCATGATCAGCATGCCGTCGCGCTCGACGATGGGGCGCTCCTTGGCGAAATACAGCGGCACCACCGGAATGTCGCGCGCCAGGATATATTGCCAGACATCGAGTTCGGTCCAGTTCGAGAGCGGGAACACGCGGATGCTCTCGCCCTTGTGTTTGCGCGCGTTATAGAGCCGCCACAATTCCGGCCGCTGCTGACGTGGATCCCAGCGATGCTGCGCCGAGCGGAAGGAAAAGATGCGCTCCTTGGCGCGGCTCTTTTCCTCGTCGCGGCGCGCGCCGCCGAACGCAGCGTCGAAGCCCCCTTTGTCGAGCGCTTGTTTCAACGCCTGGGTCTTCATGATCTCGGTATGAAGGGACGAGCCGTGGGTGAACGGATTGATGCCCTGCGCGACGCCTTCCGGATTGGTATGCACCCGCAATTCGAGACCGAGCCGGCGCGCGGTCGCGTCGCGAAACGCGATCATCTCGCGGAACTTCCAGGTTGTATCCACATGCAGAAGCGGAAAGGGCGGCTTGGCGGGATGAAATGCCTTCAGTGCCAGATCGAGCATCACCGAACTGTCCTTGCCGATGGAATAGAGCATCACCGGGTTGTCGCACTCGGCGACGACCTCGCGCATGATGTGAATACTCTCCGCCTCAAGGCGTTGGAGATGCGTCAGATGGTTCATGCTCGGCTCGGACCACAGACTAAGGCGAACCATCGGGCTCGCGCAATAAGTTTTCCAGAAAATCAATGTATTAAAAATAATATGACGAATTAATTAGGTTAAATAGAGGAGCTTGCAACATTCCGGCATCGCCATGTTAGCGTCGTTCCGAAGCGCCGCGCCGGAGGGTACGACACAAATGCAGGACATCGAAGCACTGATCGCCGATTTGGTCGCCGCTAACCACATCCTCTCCGCCGAGCATGTCGTCGATGCATTCGGCCATATCAGCGTCCGCGATCCACGCGACCCGAAGCGTTTTTTCTTGTCGCGCGCGCGGGCGCCGGAATTGATCGAGGCCGGCGACATTATGGAGTTCAATCTCCAAGGCGAGCCAATCGATGGACGCGGCCGACAGCCCTATCTCGAGCGCTTCATTCACGGTGCGATCTACGAGGCGCGGCCGGAGATCCAGTCCGTCGTTCACAACCATAGCCACAACGTGATCCCGTTCGGCGTGACCGGCGAAAAGCTTTATCCGATCATGCATAGCTGCGCCGGGATCGGCCACGAGGTCCCGATCTGGGATATCGCCGACAAATTCGGTGACACCAACATGCTGGTGTCGAATGTTGCCATGGGACGGGATCTCGCGGCGAGGCTCGGCACCGGCGCCACGGCCCTGATGCGGGGCCATGGCTGCGTTGTCGCCGGCCGTTCCATCCGCCATGCCGTGCAGATCGCGGTCTATCTCGATCTCAATGCCGGGCTCCAAATGCGGGCGGCGGCGCTCGGCAAGATCAAGTTTCTCTCCAAGGGCGAGATCGACGCCGTCAACGGCCCGGGTGTCGGCTCGGAGCGGGCATGGGAATATTGGTGCGTCCGTGCCGGCGTACCCTATCGGTCGGCCGGCACGCCGGGTCTATGATGCGGCTTCTCTTTGCCGCGTTCGCGCTGATGCTTTTCGCGGCATCCGCTCGGGCCGCCGAGCCTTACGACATCCACGTTATCATTCCGCTGACGGGCGGCGGCGCGTTCATCGGCGCGGCGATGCAGGCGAATTATCACGTCGTCGAGGAGATCGCGAACAAGACCGGCGGCATCGGCGGACGGCCCGTGCGGTTCGTGTTTGACGACGATCAGACCAAGCCGCAGCTCGACGTTCAGCTGGCCACCGAGATAATCGCGCAAGAGCCCGCCGTCATTATCGGTTCGGCCATTGTCGCGGAATGCAACGCGATGGCGCCGCTCGTCGCGAACGGACCGGTGCTGTATTGCCTATCACCTTCGTTTGCTCCGGCGGCGGGCGGTTATGCCTTTTCCGGCGGCACCGCGACGCCGGATCAGATCGCGGCGATCCTTCGCTATTTCCGGCTCAAGGGTTGGAGCAAGCTTGGTATCTTGAACGGCATCGACACCACCGGTCAGCATGCCGACGGCGATATCGGGAAGGCACTGGCGTTGCCCGAGAATCAAGGCATCACCATTGTCGAGCATCAACATTTCACTCCCTCCGATCTGAGCGTCTCCGCGCAGATCGAGCGCATCAAGCAATCGGGCGCGCAGGCGATGATCGCCTGGACCACCGGCGCGCCGGTCGCGACCGTGTTCAAGGGCATGGTGCAAGAGGGGCTCGACATCCCCGTTGGCACCAGCAGCGGCAATCAAACCTACGCTCAGATGGAGCAATACGCGGATTTCCTGCCCAAGCTTATGCTCATTGGCTCGGCGCTGTTTCCCGCGCATGGCGGCATGGTCAAACTCGATCCACGCGTCGAGATCGCCCAGCAAGAGATGAACGAGTCCCTGGCCGCCCATTCGCTCAAGCCCGAGATCGCGACCGGCGTCGCCTGGGACCCGGCGATGATCGTGATTTCAGGTCTGCGCAAGCTCGGTCCCGATGCCACCGCCGAGGGTCTGCGTGATTATATTCGCGCCCTAACAGACTTCGCCGGCATCGACGGCATTTATGATTTCAAGAAATATTCCGATCGCGGGCTTGGCCCCGATAGCGCGGTGGTGGTGACCTATGATCCGGGCGGCAAGGCCTGGAAATGGTTGAGTCTGCCCGGCGGCGTGTTGCCCTAAAATCAGGGTTCCAGGATCACCTTCAGCCGGCGCGCCAGAGCTTGCCGGCCGTCTCCTGCCTCGACCGATCCACCGACGCCGAAATATTTTTCCGCCAGATCGGGGTTGGCGAGCAAGTCGGCGGCGGGCCCGCTCATCACCACGCGGCCGCCTTCGAGCACATAACCGCGATCGGCGATGGCGAGGCTTTGCCGCGCATTCTGCTCGACCAGGAGGATCGCGAGATTGCGGGCGCGTAGCTCCGCGACGATGCGAAAAATCTCGCCGACCAGAAGCGGCGCCAGACCGAGCGACGGCTCGTCGAGCATGAGAAGGCGCGGCGCCGACATCAGTCCGCGGCAGATCGCCAGCATTTGCTGCTGCCCGCCGGAGAGATTGGCAGCCGGCTCGTCGAGCCGTTCCAACACCATCGGAAACGGCCGGCACACTGCCGCGATCCGCTCCGCCATCGCGGCCGCCGCGAGCGGCGTCGCATAGGCGCCGAGGCGTAGATTTTCGGCGACCGTCAGGGCAGGAAAAATCTGGCGGCCCTCGGGGACGTGGGCGATGCCGAGCTCAACGCGACGCGCCGATGAGAGCGCGTCGATTCGCCGTCCGTCGAACCGGATCTCGCCCTGGCGTGGTGCGATCAGGCCGGAGATGGTTTTCATCAGGGTCGATTTGCCGGCACCGTTGGCGCCGATCAGCGCTACGATCTCGCCCTGCCGAACCGCGAGGGCGACGTTATGCAGCACGCTGTCGCGGCCGTAGCCGGCGGCGAGATGCTCGATCTCAAGCATCGGCGCCAACATAGGCTTCGATCACGCGCCGGTCGGCGCGCACCGTGCCCGGCGGGCCGCGCGCGATGACGCTGCCGGCATCGAGCACCACCACCTCGTCAGCGAGGCTCATGACCAGCGACATATTGTGCTCGATGACCATGATGGTAATGCCGATATCGCGAATGCCGCGCAGCAGCGCAGCCAACTCCGCCGTTTCCCGATCGTTAAGGCCGGCGGCCGGCTCGTCCAAGAGCAACATTTTCGGCCGCGCCATCAGCGCGCGCACCACCTCGATCAATTTCTGCGCGCCCATCGGCAGATCGGTGGCCGGTGCCTGCCTGAAAGCCGATAGCCCGACCAGGTCGATCAAATCGTCCGCGCGCCGCGCCAGCATGCGCTCTTCGCGCCGGGCGGCGCCGAGCCAAAGCATTTGCTGCCATCCGCCCGAGCGCATGGCGAGGTGGGCGCCCGCCAATACATTCTCGCGTGCGGTCATGCCGGGAAAGACGCGTGCGGTTTGGAAGGTGCGAATGAGGCCAAGCGCCGCGATCGCATCCGGCTTCATTCCGGTAAGCGGGCGGCCGAGGAAGCGGACCTCGCCGGCGGCGGCGGAATCGAGATTGGTGATGAGATTGAAAAGCGTGGTCTTGCCGGCACCATTGGGGCCGATCAACGCCGTCACGCTGCTGGGCGCGACCGTGAAGCTGACATCGGCCACGGCGCGCAGCGCGCCGAAAGATTTCGCCAGGCCCGAAATTTCAAGCGCGGGCGTCGTCATGCGAGCCGACCTCGCGCCGCGCATGCCGCGGCGACAACAGCACGGCGATGCGGCCGAGCATGCCTTCCGGCAAATACATGAAGATCGCGATCAGCAATCCGCCCTCGACCATGGTCTTGTAAAGCGCGAAAGGCTGAAACACGGTCGGCAAAAGGGTGAGAAGAAAGGTGCCGAACAAGCCGCCGACCAGCGTGCCTTCGCCGCCCAAGACCAGCATCGCGACCGTTTCGAAGGAGTGCGGCGTATCGACCATATCGGGCGACAGGAAATGGAAATTAAAGGCATAGAGACTGCCGGCGAGCGACGCCAGCATCGCGGCGATGGCGAAAGCCGCCACTTTGAGGCGCGATACGTTGATGCCGAGCGCGGCGGCCGCGGTCGGATCGGCGCGGATCGCCTGCAAGGCGCGGCCGAATCCCGAGCGCATGCCGCCGTAAAGCGCGGCGGCTAAGATCGCCGCGAGGGTAAGTGCGAGATAGTACATCGAGCGCGGCGTGGCGAACGCCCACGGCCCGATACTGAATGCCGGAATGCCGACAAGACCGGAAGGCCCGCCCGTTATGTCGACCAGCCCGACCGTGAGCGAGTCGATCAAGAGTCCGAAGGCGAGTGTAGCGAGTGCCAGATAATCGCCGCGCAGCGACATGGTCACGAGCGCGAGGATCAGCGCCGCGATCAGCGACAAGGCCATTCCCGCCAGCACGCCCGCGAGCGGCGGCCAGCCATAACTTGTCGCAAGAATTGCCGCGGCATAGCCGCCGATAGCCATGAAGCCGGCCTGGCCCAGGCTGATCTGGCCGGCATAGCCCATCAGGACATCGAGCCCAAGCACGGCGATATAGAGAATCATCGCGATGGTCAGCGACGCCATCAAACCGGTCGGGACCAAAAAGGGCAGGGCGGCGAGCAGGATCACAAGCGCCACGATGAAGCCCCATGCGCCGCCGCCTTCGATCCGCACCACGGCCCGCTGTACGCGGCGTTGCGTCGGCACATCGGCACGAGCCTCGCGCCGCGAGGCGAATAGGCCGCGCGGACGCCACAACAGCATTGCCAACAGAATCAGCAGCGCCAGCGCGTTGGCGAACAACGAGGACAGATATCCGGCCGCGACCTGCTCGGCGACGCCGAGCGCAAGGCCGCCCGTGATCGATCCCGCCATGCCACCCAGACCGCCGATGGTCGCGGCGATGAAGCCATAAACCGTGAGGAAGCGGCCGGAATCGAATTGCAGCGTGGTCAGGGGTGCGATCGCGACGCCGCCGATCGCGGCGATGGCGGCGGCCAGGGCGAAGCTTACGAGGGTTATCCGGTTGAGATCGATACCCATGAGCCGCGCCGCCAGCGGGTTCTGCGCGCAAGCCCGGAGCGCTACGCCGAAGCCGGTGCGGTAGATGAGCCACCACAAACCGAGCACGATCGCCGCCGATATTCCGGCGATCCAGAAGCCCTGGCTCGGCACGCGGAGAGCGCCGATCAGGACCGGCGCCTCGCGGGAAAAAGGCGGCAGGGCATAGGATTGATTGCCCCAGATTACGAGGATCAGGCCTTCCATGAAGGTCAAGAGCCCGGCCGTCACCATCAGCATCGCGCTCATCGGCAGACGCGACAGCGCCGGCACAAAGATTGCCGCGCCGCAGACGAACCCGAACGCCAGGCCGATGACCGCCGATCCGGCGGCCGCCACGATCAACGGCAGGCCGAAATCGACCTGGAGGAAATACATCGCCATGGCGCCCAGGATGCAGAACGCGCCTTGCGACAGGTTGACGACGCCGGTGACACGGAAGACCAGGGAAAATCCCAACGCGACGATGGCGAAGGCGCTGCCCTGAAGAAGTCCTCCGATGATGATTTGAACGGCGTTGAGCATCGCCCGCCGAATGTTCGTTCCCGCGAGTGTGCCGGGCGAACGGTCCGGCTGGCAAGCCGGAAGCACCCTCGGTACCGCCGGCTCCGTGCCCGGCCGCTTTCATTGCGCCATGCTGCGATGCACAAGGCGCAATTGAGGAATAGCGCGACACCTCTTACGTTGTTCGGTCATGGATCAGCAAATTATGGAGCGCGAGGCCGCACCAGCGGCCTCGCCGGGTATTGTGCGCGCCGAAACCGTCTCGGCGCCGGTTGGACTTAGCCACCGTCAAATACTTGCCACCCTGTCGGGTATTCTGCTCGGCACATCGTTGGCCGCGCTCGACCAGAACATCGTCACCACGGCGGTGCCGGCGATCGCCGACGAACTCGGCGGGTTCGAGCATTTGTCATGGATATTCGCCGGCTATCTGCTGACCTCGACCGCCTCGACGCCGATCTACGGCAAGCTCAGCGATCTTTACGGCCGCGGCCGGCTCCTGATGTTCAGCATCGCGCTGTTCGTCATCAGCTCCGCGGGCTGTGCGCTGGCCCAGGATATGGGCCAGCTCGTCGGGGCGCGGGCGCTGCAAGGGCTGGGCGGCGGCGGTCTGGTCGCGATCGCGCAATCGATCGTTGGCGACCTGATCTCGCCGCGCGAGCGTGGCCGGTATCAGGTCTATTTCGCCGGCACATGGGCGGCTGCCAGCGTCGGCGGGCCGGTGCTGGGCGGATTGTTCGTGCAGTATCTGTCCTGGCGCTGGGTGTTCTGGATCAATCTGCCGATCGGCGCGTTGGCGTTGGTCCTGT
>JAATGI010000207.1 GCA_015654725.1 Rhodospirillales bacterium | reverse complement strand
CGCGGCGTCGGCAAGACCTCGACCGCGCGCATCTTGGCGCGCGCCCTCAATTGCGTCGGGCCCGACGGCAAGGGCGGGCCGACGATCGCGCCTTGCGGCGTGTGCGAGCCATGCCGCGCCATCGCCGAGGACCGCCATGTCGATGTCATCGAGATGGACGCGGCCTCCCGCACCGGCGTCGACGATATTCGCGAACTGACCGACGGGGTACGCTATCGCCCGGTCGCGGCGCGTTACAAGGTCTATATCATCGACGAAGTTCATATGCTCTCGAAGCAGGCTTTCAACGCCTTGCTGAAGACGCTCGAGGAACCGCCGCCCGATGTGGTGTTCATTTTCGCCACCACCGAGATTCAGAAAGTACCGGTAACGGTGCTATCGCGCTGCCAGCGTTTTTCGCTGCGCCGCGTGCCGATCGACTTATTGATCGGGCATTACGCCAAGATCGCCGCGGCGGAAACGATCACGGCCGAGCCGATGGCGTTGGCGCTGATCGCGCGCGCGGCCGACGGCTCGGTGCGCGACGGGCTGTCGCTATTCGATCAAGCCATCGCCTTGAGCGCCGGGACCAAGATCGACGAAGCGATCGTGCGCGACATGCTCGGCATCGCCGATCGCGGGCTGGTGTTCGACCTGTTCGAGGCGGTGCTGCGCGGCGACGCGCCCGATTCACTCCAGCGTATGAACGCGCTGTACGAGGGCGGCGCCGATCCGATCGCGGTGTTGCAGGATTTACTCGAATTGGCGCATTTCCTGACCCGGCTCAAACTCACGCCGACGGCGGGCGCAAACGACCCAACGCTCGAAGGCGCGCGCGAGCGCGGCCTTACGCTTGCCGACAAGCTCGGTCTGCCGGTACTGACCCGGGCCTGGCAGATGCTGTTGAAGGGGATCGGCGAGGCGCAGACCGCGCGCTCCCCGCTCGAAGCCGCGGAAATGGTTTTGGTGCGGCTCGTCTATGTCGCGGAGCTGCCGCCGCCCGGCGATCTCGTCAAGGCGCTGAGCGAGGGGCGCGGGTCGGCATCGGCATCGCCGCCGCGTGGCCCTACCTCCGGCGCGGCCATCGCTGCGACCGTCAATCTCGGCGGCAACGCGGTCTCGACGCGCAGTCTGCCGCAACCGGAGCCCGCGGCATCGGGCTACGCGGCACCACCGCAAAGCTTCCGCGAAGTGATGCAGCTTTTCGAGCAAAAGCGCGAAGCATTGCTCCAGGCCCATCTCCGCGCCCATATCCATCTCGTGAGCTTCGAGCCAGGCCGGATCGAGTTCCGCCCGACGCCCGCCGCGCCACGCGACCTCGCCAACAAGGTGGCGCAGAAGCTCGGCGAATGGACCGGCCAGCGATGGCTTGTCGGGGTCACGAGCGAAGGCGGCGATCCCACGCTGCGCGAACAAGAGGAAGCGCGCGAGGCCTCGATCAAGGGCGAGGCGGCGCGGCATCCCCTGGTGCGCGCGGTGCTCGACGCTTTTCCCGGCGCGCGCATCGAGGCGGTGCGCGACATGGTGCCGGACGCCGAGATTCCCGAAGCGCCCGCGATTGACGAGTCCAATGGAGACGACACGATATGAAAAATATCGGCCAGATGCTGAAGCAAGCGCAGGAGATGCAAACCCGCATGGCCGAGATGCAGGAGCGCCTTGCCGCGACCGAGATGAGCGGCAGTTCGGGCGCCGGGCTGGTGCGGATCACCTTGAACGGCAAGAGCGAAGTCAAAAGCGTCAAGATCGATCAGTCGCTCGCGATGCCAAACGAGATCGAAGTGTTGGAGGATCTGGTAATGGCGGCGTTCAACGACGCCAAGGCCAGGCTCGACGCCTATCTCGCCGAGGAAATGCAAAAACTCACCGGCGGGCTGACACTTCCCGCCGGCTTCAAGCTGCCGTTTTAGCGATGGTACAGATGTTCCACGCAACGTCGCGAAGGCTCGCGGCCGCCGTCCTGCTGGCGTTTTTCGCCTGCGGCGGGATCGCCGCCGCACAGGAAAAAGTCCAATTCCCGTCGCATGACGACAATGGCCCGGGACAGACGCCAACTCTGCTCGACGGCTATTTGTTCCGGGCCAAGAGCAGCGAGCCGAATCCGGCCGTGGTGTTCATGCATGGCTGTTGGGGCCTGTTCGGCGCCCAAGTCCGCATCGAGGCGGTCGAGCGCCAATGGGCGCGGCGGCTCAACGCCGCTGGTTACGACGTGCTCGCGGTCGATAGCAACAGCCCGCGCGGCATCAAGGAGACCTGCTCGGACCAGACCTTCTCGCTGACTCTGTTCCTGAAGCGCGCCAATGACGCCTATGGCGCCTTGGCCTATCTTCAAGCGCAGCCCTTCATCCGGCCCGATGCAATTGCGCTGATGGGTTGGGCCTCGGGCGGCGGCGCCGTATTGCTCGCGGTCGGCAACGGCAATGCGGGTCGTCCCGCCGTTTTGCCGAAGGGCGATTTCCGCGCCGCGGTCGCGGTTTATCCCGCGATCTGCGACGAGCGGTTTCATGTCGCGCCTTGGGCCGCCACGGCGACCCCGACCTGGACCACGAATATTCCGCTGCTGATTCTCGATGGCGGCAAGGATGTATGGACCCCCGCGGCGGCGTGCCGGACGTTCGTTGATGGCGCGGTTTCGCGCGGCGCCAAGGTCGAGGTGAAAATCTATCCCGAGGCTTTCCACGCCTTCGATGTGCCCGGATTGAAGCCGATCAAGTTCCCGGCCTATAGCCAGCCGAACAATGTCGTGCCCATCCTCGGCACCGACCCGAAGGCTCGCGCCGACGCGCTCAAGTTTGTTCCCGAATTTCTGGCGAAACATCTGCGGGACTGAAAGCCTGTTCAGTTCGAAGCGAAACCAAATTCCGCCCGCGATGCGGCGCGGCCGGGTCATGGCCGTCGCGCTTGGCATGCTCGTCTCCGCTTGCTCGAGCGAGCCTAACCTTGTCCACTTACGGAATCCGTTTTTTTCGCCGGACAAGGGGGTGGTCGTCCTATTCGCCGGCTGGACCATGCCCGGTGGGAATGTGTTCGGCTCCGGCATGGACGAGGTAACGCAGGAGCTCCGGGCTCGCGGCGTCCGCGCCTTCGTCTACAATCCCAATCGCTGGCAAGACGTGGCCGCCGAAATCGGCGCCGTTCCCAGCGCGGCGCGCGGGCCGATCGCGATCATCGGCTATTCCTTCGGCGGCGACAGCGCGACGCGGTTGGCCGACGCGCTGCGCCAGTCGCGCATTCCCGTCCAGACTCTGCTCGTGGTCGAGGCCTGGGGCGCAATTCCGATCGCTTGCAATGTTCGGGGCGCCATCGATATTTTCAACTCCAATTCCTTGATCGCGCTGTCGAGCCGGATTGTCCCCGGCCCCGGCTTCAGCGGGTCGTTCGAACAGGTGAATTACGGGGCGCTGACCGACAACCGCGACGGGCTCAACCATTGGACGATGGCGACCTTCGGCGCCGTTCATCGCATCGTTCTGGACAAAATACTGGATGGCGACGCCTTACGCCGCCGCCCGGCGCCGCCCGGGGAAGCCGCCTGCATCGGCGAAGCCGCGCCGTCTCATCCCCGATGATAGGGATGCCCGGCCATGATTTGCTGGGCACGATAGAGTTGTTCCAATAGCATCCCGCGTGCCAGGAGATGCGGCCAGGTCATCGCGCCCAGAGATAAAACGTAATTCGCCTTGGCGCGGACGGTCTCGGCGAGCCCGTCGGCGCCGCCGATCAGGAACACCAGTTCGGCGACGCCGGCGTCGCGCCATTTGACGATGCGCTGGGCCAATTCCTCGCTGGTGAATTGCGCGCCCTGGCGATCGAGTGCCACCACGACGGCACCTTTCGGCACCGCCTGTAAAAGCAGATTGCCCTCGCGCTGGATGCGCTCCGCCGCGGTCGGTGACGGGCGCTTTTCCTCGACCTCGCGGATGGCGAGCGGCCAAGTGATGCGCGCGGAATAGAAATGCTGCAAATCGGCGAGCGGGCCCGCGCCTTTTTTGCCGACGGCGATGACGGTCACATGCATGGCCATGGGTTTACGCGGTCTCGCCGCCGGATTCCTCGCCGAAGCTCGCGCCCCACATCTTCTCGAGATTATAGCGCGCGCGAACCTCGGGCCGGAAGATATGCACGATGACGTCGCCGGCGTCGATCAACACCCAATCGCCGGCCTTGAGACCTTCGACCGGCGCGCGCTTGCGGCCACGCTCGCCCAGCGCCGCCAGCACCCGATCGGCGAGCGCCGCGACCTGACGCGCCGAACGGCCCGAGGCGATGACCATGAAATCGGCGATGCCGGTCTTGCCGGCAAGATCGATGCGCGCGATGTCCTCGGCCAAACCATCCGCGAGCGCGGTGACGATGATCTCGAGCAGCGGCGGGGGCGCCGAAGCGACACGCGGTGCGCGCTTGCGCGGGGCGCCGGTGGGGCGGCGTTTACGTTCGGTTGGCACGGATGTCGCTGGCGGAATGAGGGTCGAGCCGGATCGGAAGGAAGGTCCAAGCCGGCGGGTAAAATCCGGCGAGACGTCGCGCCGCGCCCGGCGAGAGGCGATAGCGCCGCAAGGCTTGTGCCGGAAGCTCGCTCAAGGCGCCGAGCGAGTAGGTGGCGCGGTCCATAACCGCCACCGGCAGGCAAGCGAAAATCTCGCGCCACCGCCGCCAATGCCGGATCTGGCGCAGATTATCGGCGCCCATCAGCCAGACAAACCGCGTGCGCGGCCAGAGCCGACGGAAGGCGGTAACGGTATCGACGGTATAGCGCGTGCCGAAGCACGTTTCGAGATCGAGTATCTTGATGCGGCGGTCGCGCGCAACGGCGCGGGCGGCGGCGAGACGTTTGGCGAAGGGCGCAATGCCGTTGGCCGGCTTCAAGGGATTCTGCGGCGCCACCAGCCACCAGATTTGATCGAGGTCCAAGCGCTTCAACGCCTCGCGGCTGACATGGCGATGACCTTCATGTGCTGGATTGAACGAGCCGCCCAACAGTCCGATCCGGCGCGGCACCGGGAAGCCTAGACGCGGCCGGGTAGTCAGGGCCGCACCTGGCCGTTACCGCGCACGATATATTTATAGCTGGTGAGTTGCTCGGCGCCGACCGGCCCGCGCGGCGGCAACCTGCCGGTGGCGATGCCGATCTCGGCGCCCATGCCGAACTCGCCGCCATCGGCGAACTGGGTCGAGGCG
>JAATGI010000099.1 GCA_015654725.1 Rhodospirillales bacterium | reverse complement strand
TCGCGGCGCTGGCGGCGGAGCCGGATGACTTCGCCCGCGAGACCGAGGCGGTGCTGGCGACGAAATCGCCGACCGCCTTGAAGCTCGGCCATCGCCAAATCCGGGCCGGGCGCGAGCTCGGGTTCGAGGATTGCATGCGGATGGAATGGCGTTTGGTCAATCGCGTCATCGCCGGCCACGACTTTTACGAGGGCGTGCGCGCGGCGGTGATCGACAAGGACCGCACGCCGCTGTGGCGGCCGGCGCGCCTGGCGGAAGTGAGCGACGACGCGGTCGCGCGCTATTTCGCGCCGCTGCCCGGCGGCGAGCTGCGCTTCGATTGGGAGGAGTAGGGACATGAGCGCTATCGGCTTCATCGGCGTCGGCAATATGGGCGGGCCGATGGCGCGCAATGTCATCGCCAAGGGACATCGGGTGCGGGTTTTCGATCTCGACGCGGCGGCGCTCGACCGCGCGGTCAAGGCCGGCGCGGAAGCGGCTCATTCGCCTGTCGAATTGGCGCGCGGCGTGGAGTGCGTCGTCACCATGCTGCCGGCCGGCAAGCAAGTCCGCGAGGTCTATCTCGGCGCGTCGGGACTGCTCCAAAACACGAATCCGGACATATATTTCATCGATTCTTCCACCATCGACATCGATTCCGCGCGGGTTGTCGGCGCCGCCGCGGCCGAGGCCGGGTTCGACATGATCGACGCGCCGGTGTCGGGCGGCGTCGCCGGCGCCGAGGCCGCTTCGCTCACCTTCATGGTCGGCGGGCCCGACGCCGCCTTCGCCCGGGCGCGGCCGATCCTCGAGGCGATGGGCAAGACCATTATCCATGCCGGGCCCTCGGGCAGCGGCCAGGCCGCCAAAATCTGCAACAACATGATTCTCGGCGTCTCGATGATCGCGGTCTCGGAGGCCTTTGTTCTGGCCGAGAAATTGGGCCTCGATCGCGCCAAACTGTTCGAGATCGCGAGCAAATCCTCGGGCCAGTGCTGGTCGCTGACGAGCTACTGCCCGGTGCCGGGATTGGTGCCGGCCGCGCCCGCCAATCGCGGCTTCGCGCCGGGCTTCACCGCCGCCATGATGCTCAAGGATTTGATGCTGGCCCAAGACGCGGCGTCGGGCGCCGGTGCCGCGGCCGCGCTCGGCGCGCATGCCGCCGAACTCTATGAAGCCTTCGCCCGCTCCGGCCAAGGGGCCAAGGATTTCTCCGGCATTATCAATATGATCCGCGAGGGCTGAGGCGTCTATCGCCCGGCCATGACGTCGCCGATCAATTGCCATTTCTGGCCGTCGAACCGCTCCAGCGCCATTTCGACGATCGGGCGATATCGCGTCTTGCTGGTGAAGAAGCTGACGCCAGGCAACAGCCCGACCGGCTGGAATTCCCTCAGATTCGCGGCCTGGCGCATGATGTTCTCGCGCGACAGATCGGGGCCGCATTGGCGCACCACCTGGACCATCGCCTGCGCCAGGATATAGCCGGTGAGAAAATAAGCGTTGGCGCGGTCCTCCGCCGGCAGGGATTTCGCCATGAAATCGTTATAGGCCTTGAGGCTGCCATCCTCGGTCCAGCGCCGATCGCCCGGGTCCATGTAGCTCTGCGCCGTGGTCAGCCCCTTGGCCTTGTCGAGCCCCGCCGGCTGCAGCACGGTGGGCGAGGCCGCCGTGAAGGTGATGAAATGCGTCGGATGCCAGCCGAGATCGTAAATCTTGCCGATCGCCTGAATCGCGAATTTGGCGGTCGCGGCGGTGACGAGAACGTCGGCGCCGGAATCCTTGAGCGCCTTGAGCTGCGCGTCGATCGAGCTGTCCGCCGGCTCGTAGCTCGCCTCCTTGACCACGCGGGTGTCGTAATCCTTGCCGAAGGCCTGCCGCAGGCCGGTGGGATAGGATTTGCCGAACTCGTCGTCCTCATAGAGCACCGCGACCTTGGCGTTCGGCAGGTTCACCGCCACGTACCGGCCATAGATCTGCGCCTCGATGCGGTAGATCGGCGTGCCGCCGATGGTCCAGGGAAAATCCTTGAAGTCGCCGGCGATGTCGGCGCCGGTGACGATGAAGAGCTGCGGAATCTTGCCGTCATTGAGATATTTGCGGATCGCCAGATTGCCGGTGGCGCCTTGAACGGAAAAAATCGCGGCGACATTGTCTTTCTCGACCAATTGCTGGATTAGCGGCAGCGTCTTGGTCGCGTCGAAGGCGTCGTCGACACTGAGGAGCGTGATTTTGCGGCCATTGACGCCGCCCGCGTCGTTGATCGATTTGAAATAGGCCTGCTCGGCCTTGCCGATCGCGCCGAAAATCGCGGCCGGGCCGGTATAGGGCTGAGTCTGGCCGAGCTTGATCTCGGTGTCGGTGACGCCGGGCGCGTTCTCGGCGACGGCCGCCGACGCGATGAGCGAGCCGACCAGGCATCCGATCGCAATGCCGATAGCCTTGCGCATGGTCGTTGCGCCTCCTTGGCAAGCCCTATCAGAAAGGTCTTGGCGTTGGAATGCCAATGTTGCGGCGCGGTCGGGCCAACGCGCGGCTTTCGCGGGTTTCCGCGCCGCGCTATGGAAAGGCGGCGCGCCGGCGATTCGACACGGCGCGCGCCGGAGGAAAAATTGGCCGAAGCACTCGAAATTCCCGAACTGCCCGAAGCCGGGCATGGCTCGGAGCGGTTTAGTCTGGTCCGCTGGATCGCGATCTTCACCGCGGTGATTTCCACCCTCGGCGCCGTCATCGGCCACCAGGCCGAGGAAATCGCCGACCAGGCCTTGCTGCTCAAGAACGAAGCCGGGCTGAAGAAAACCGACGCCGCCGATCAATGGTCCTATTACCAGGCGGTCAGCACCAAATCGCATTTGATGGAATTGGCGATGACGCTGGTGCCCGAAAATCAACGGACACCCTTCGCCGACAAGATCACGAAATACGAGGCGCAAAAAACCGACATCAAGGCGCAAGCCGACAAGCTCGAAGCCGCCTCGGCCAAGGCCAATGCCGACAGCGCCGCGTTGGCGGCGCCGCGCGGCAATTACATGTACGCGCTGGCGTTGCTGCAGGTCGCGATCAGCGTCGTCTCGGTGACGGTATTGACCCGCCAACGCTGGCTGTTCGTGGTGGCGCTGGCCTTGAGCGCGGTCGGGCTGGTGATCGCCGGCCTCGCTTATGTGGCGGCGGGATAGTCTAAAGCCAAACTGTGACTAATTTTTTTTTGGAGAACGTTACAGTTAACAAACCTATCCGATGGGGCGGATCGGGCTGCACTGTCGAAATCGACCAAGCCTATGTCGGCGGCAGGGAGGAGAACGGGCACGCCAACAAGCGCGTGAGCCGTGTTGCTCGCGGCGGGAAGGCGACTGTCTTTGCCTTGGTGGAGCGCAAAGGCTCGGTACGCGCTTTCCATATTCCGACCGTTACGGGCGCGAACCTCGGCGACATTCTCGCCAAGAACGTCAGCCGCCATACTACGATTTATTCCGACTCCGGCTATCCCGAGCGGATGGCCGCGAGCCGGTATTATCGCAGCGCCGCAATCGACCATACCTCGGGCGAGTACGTGCGCGGCGATGTTCACACCAATACGGTTGAGGGATTTTTCGCGATCCTGAAACGCGGGGTGACGGGTGTTTATCACTCGGTTTCCGAAGCCCATTTGCAGCGTTATTTGACCGAATTCGGCCATCGGTATTCCAACCGCGAAGCGCTCGGCATTGATGACGTAGCGCGCGCGTCCGTCGCGCTCAAAGGCGCCAAGGGCAAGCGGCTCACCTATGAAACAACTCGTAGCGCAGGGCGCGCGTAAGCAAGCGCCGCGCCAATACGCAGCGCGCGACCGGAAGCGAGCCGATCCGCGCCAATTGCTCTTGCCATTCGCGGCGCAGGATCGGGACGCGGAATGACTCCGCGTCCCTTTCCCCGCTATCCTACGGGTGCCAACCAACCTAGTGGTGAAAATCTGACATTTGAATCCGGGAAGGGATTCCCGAATGGGTTGGCGCGTGCGAGTCTGCGGCATGCGCACGGGAATCTCGATCACCGTATCGCCTGACGTTCGGAGCCGCCTTCGAAGGCTGATCTCGA
>JAATGI010000178.1 GCA_015654725.1 Rhodospirillales bacterium | reverse complement strand
CGGCCCCGCCAGCGCGGGAATCTTGGAGAAGGTGCGCAGCATCACGACGTTCGTCGCGCTGTCTGCCAATTCGATACCCGGTTCGTAGTCGTTGCGCGCCACGAACTCCGCGTAGGCCGCGTCCACCACCAGGACGATCGATTTCGGCAACGCGCGGTGCAGTCGCTTGACCGCATCGCGGCCGAGATACGTCCCGGTCGGATTGTTGGGGTTAGCGAGGTAAACGAGCCGCGTCCGCGACGTGACCCGGTCGAGAATCGCATCCACATCGGCGGTAAGATTTTGTTCCGGCGCCGCCACAGGCGTGGCACCCGCTGCCTGCGCCGCGAGCGGGTACATCAGAAAGCCGTGCCGCGAAAAAATGATCTCATCGCCCGGCCCGGCATAGCATTTGGCAAGCAGGCCGATGAGTTCGTCCGACCCCGTGCCGCAGACGATGCGATCGGCGTCGCGGCCGAAATGCGCGGCGATGGCGCCGCGCAGCTCCGACGAGCCGCCGTCCGGATAGCGGAATATTTCGTTTGCGATGTCGCGATACGCCGCCACGGCCCTGGGGCTGGGGCCAAGCGCGCTCTCATTCGAGGCCAGGCGGATCACCCGCGCCGCGCCCTCGATCCTGGCGTCGCCGCCGACATAGGGAGCGATACCGAGAATCCCGGGGCGCGGCGTCGGCGCCTCGCCTTCGCTCGCCGTCAATCGATCTTCAAGAGTTCCGCTCATCGTGATTCCAACGATAGCGGCCGCGCGTAAATTCCGAAGAGGCGAACGCCCTTCGTGTGTTCGGCGAGCGGCCGTAAAGCGGCGGTCACCGCTTCGTCGTCAGGGCGCAACAAATCGTCGAACTCGATCAAGTGCCATAGCAGATCGGGAACCGGCTCGTGCGCGGCCAGAACCGTCGCCCGCCGACCGATCATCTCGAACGCCGAAATAATCCGGGCGCGGCTAAGCTGGCCCTCGGTTTCGATGACCAGCAGGGTGCGGTCGGCGCCGGTCGGATCGGGCTCGCCGCCGCCGATCACGAGTGCTTCATCGCCGTGACGCGCACCGTCGATGGCGGCAAAGGGCAACCGCGCGACGACACGCGGCGCGCGCGGACCCGCCCCCGCCAGCGCCGGCCACCAAGGCTCGTTCTCGCCTTCGGACGGCATCGGCAGCACGCCCACGGCGGCTCGACCCTCGCTGACGGCGCTCAGTACCTCGCCGTGGGCGCGGAGCGGCAGCAACGGCACGTTACCCCCGAAATGGTCGCGCGCGATCTCCCAGCATGCCGTCCGTCCTTCGGGGACCGTGACCGCGACGACGAATTTTCCTTGCATGGCAACGGTGCCGCCCAATATGTCGCGCCAAAGACGCACCAAGGCTTGCCGCGGGAATCGACCGCGGTGGCGCGCGACCAAGCGGCGCAAGATCGACGCCTCCCGTCCGGGCCGGAACGCTGGTTGCCCGCTGGTCTGCTTCAACGCAGCCACCGCTTCGACCAACTCGGCACGCTCCATGATGAGATCGTGGACACGGTCGTCGACGTGATCGATGCGCCGGCGCAAATCGTCGAGGCTCGTTGGATTGCTCATGTCTCGGCCGTGGCGAAAAAGCCGTTACTGATAGTTCGGCGACGCGGCGAAAGCAAAGAAAACATTGACATAGTATATCCTTGCTTCCTAGCTATCGGCGCATCACCTGTCGAAAGACGCGCGGCGCGCGCCCGTAAGATCCCGAAAGTTCGGCCTTGTCCCTAACGTCGCCAACGATCGACTTTTCGTCCCCGCAAGAACGCCACGACCGGCTGACGGTCGCGGAACCGTTGGCGCTCGATTGCGGCGTTTCGCTGCCGTCCTACATCGTCGCCTACCGCACTTACGGCGCGCTCAACGCGGCGCGCTCGAACGCCGTTCTGGTGTGTCATGCTCTGTCCGGCGATCAATATGCCGGTCCGGAGACGCATCCCGTCACCGGCAAGACCGGGTGGTGGACCACCGTGATCGGGCCCGGCAAGGTGCTGGACACGGAACGTTACTTTATCGTCTGCGCCAATGTGCTAGGCGGCTGCATGGGTTCGACCGGGCCGATGGAGGTCAATCCGGCGACCGGCAAGCCTTGGGGTCTGACGTTCCCCGTCATCACCATCGCGGACATGGTTCGGGCGCAGGTCAAGCTGATCGATCATCTCGGCATCGACACGTTGTTTTGCGTGATCGGCGGCTCGATGGGCGCCATGCAGGTGCTGGAATGGACGGCATCCTATCCGAACCGCGTGTTCTCTGCCGTGCCGATCGCGGGCGCGGCCCGCCATTCGGCGCAGAACATCGCCTTTCACGAGGTCGGGCGGCAGGCGATCATGGCCGATCCCGATTGGAACAACGGCGACTATTACGCCTCCGGCAGAGGGCCGGAGCGTGGCTTGAGCGTCGCGCGCATGGCCGCCCATATCACGTATCTTTCCGAGCAGGCGCTGCACCGCAAGTTCGGCCGCAACCTCCAAGATCGGCGCAAAGTGACCTACGGCTTCGACGCCGATTTCCAGGTCGAGAGTTACTTGCGCCATCAAGGCAATATTTTCGTCGAGCGTTTCGACGCCAATTCCTATCTCTACATTACGCGTGCCTGCGATTATTTCGATCTCGCGGCCGAGCACGGCGGCTCGTTGGCTTCGGCGTTGCGCGACACCAAGGCGCGCTTCTGCCTGATTTCCTTCACCAGCGACTGGCTCTATCCGACGCCCGAGAGCAAGGCCATCGTCCATGCGCTGAACGCCGTCACCGCGAATGTCAGTTTCGTCGAGATCGCCACCGACAAGGGCCACGATGCGTTTCTGCTCGACGAACCGGAATTCTTTGCCACCTTGCGCGGCTTTCTCGACGGCTGCGCGCGGCATCGCGGCCTGGCGGTTCCGTGAGCGCGGATGGTGGGACGGTCGCCGCGGCTTCCTCCTTGCGCGCCGACCTGCAACTCGTCGCGGCCATGATCCCGAACGGCAGCCGCGTTCTCGATGTCGGCTGCGGCGAAGGCGAATTGCTTGCTCATCTGGCCCGGTCGAAGGGAGTTGACGCGCGCGGCATGGAACTGAGCCAAAGCGGCGTCAACGCCTGCGTGCGCCACGGCCTTTCCGTGATCCAAGGCGACGCCGACCACGATCTCCAAGATTATCCGTCCGCGTCATTCGATTACGTGGTGCTGAGCCAAACCTTGCAGGCGACCTATCGCCCGCGCCTGGTCTTGGAGAATCTCGTTCGCATCGGCCGGCGCGCCATCGTGTCGTTTCCGAATTTCGGCCATTGGCGCATGCGCCTCGGGCTCATGCTCGACGGCCGCATGCCGCGAACGCCGTTTCTCGCCTACAGTTGGTACGACACGCCGAACATCCATTTCTGCACGGTGATGGATTTCGTGGCGCTGTGCGACGATTTGGATGTCACCGTCGAGCGCAGCCTCACGCTCGATCGTCATGGGCGGCCCTTCCGCCTCAATCCCCGCGCCGGCCTCGCCAATCTTCTTGCCGAACAGGCGCTGTTCTTGTTGCGGCGGGATCGAACTAGCTGACCGCCAAAAACCGCGTCGCGATGGCCGCGTGCATGGCAATTCCGGTCGCCATGGCGTCCTCGTTGAGGATCATGCGGTTGGAATGAACCGGCGCGACATGGCCGCTCGGGTCGCGCTCCTTCGGCATGACGCCGAGCACGAAGATGCAGCCGGGGAAGCGCTGCAGCACATAGGAAAAATCTTCCGCGCCCATGACCGGAGCCGGCATCTCGATATAGCCATTGTCGCCGCCCAGCTCGCGCGCCACTTTGCGGGCGAAATCGACGAAGCCGGGATCGTTGACCGTAACCGGATAGCCGGTCTCGATCTCGACCTCGGCGGTGCAAAGATGCGCAGCGGCGATATTTTTGGCGACCCGCTCGATGCCCTCTTTCCCGGCCTGGCGCGCCCCGGGTGACGTCGCGCGCAGCGTGCCTTCGAGTTCGACCGCCTCGGGAATTACATTGTTGGTGGTGCCCGCCGAAACCCTGGCGATGGTCACGACCACCGGATCGAACACGTTGTGGCGCCGGGTTACCATGCTTTGCAGCGCCAAACCGATTTCGAACGCGACGGGAACCGGATCGATCGCGTCATGCGGCGCCGAGGCATGGCCGCCGCGGCCCTTCACCAGAATCATCCAGCGATCGGCGGATGCCATCGCCGGCCCCGCCCTTCCGGCGAGCGCGCCCGCCCGGAGATTCGGAAGAATATGCATTGCGAAGGCGGCGTCGGGCTTGGGGTCGGCATCGAGCAAACCGTCTTCGATCATAAAGCGGGCGCCGTGATAGCCCTCCTCGCCCGGCTGAAACATGAACTTGACCGTGCCGGCGAACTCGTCGCGGTGCCGGTGCAGGAGATGCACGGCCTCGACCAACATCGTGGTATGCGCGTCATGGCCGCAAGCATGCATGCGGTTTTCGATTTCGCTGGCAAAGGGCAGGCCGGTGTCCTCGGGCATCGGCAGGGCATCCATGTCGCCGCGGAGGAGAATCGTTTTGCCGGTGCGCGCGCCCGCTTGCCGCCCGGCCAGCGACACGATCAGGCCCGTTGTCGACGGCCCGCGCGCGATCTGAATATCGAGGCCCTGAAGACTCTCCGACACGGCTTGCGTCGTCAGCGGGGTTTGCAAGCCGAGCTCCGGCTGGGCATGGATGCGGCGGCGCAGCTTTACCGCCTCGGGAAGCAGCTGTTTCGCTTCGTCGAGCAGGCGGGACAAATCGGATGGGACGGTCATGGGCTTCCTATCGGCCAGGAACCAGGGGCGCGTTGGCGGGAACATAGACCGGACGACGGCGTTCCGCACGTTCGGTCGCGGGGCGATAGAGCTGCTTGGTGGCCTCGATCATGACGACGCCGCCGAAGGTGTTGAACCAGCGTTGACCGATGCGCTCCCACGCGCCGGCCGAACGAACGATCATGCGCGACCGGCTCGGCGGCACGAACAAGGCGGCGTCGCTGAGTTCGGGCGTGAACAGCGCGTCGCGCAGAAACCGCGTGAGCTGCGAATGGGAATAGGGACTGCCTTGGCCGAACGGCGTGCCCGAATTGACCGCCCAGAGGCTGCGCCGGTTCGGCACCAGCACCAGCAAACGGCCGCCACCCGCCAGCACGCGCCAGATTTCGTTCAACAGCGCGCGGCTGTGCTCGCTGAATTCGAGCCCATGCACCAGCAGCACCCGATCGATCGAATAATCCTGGAGCGGCAATTCGTCTTCATCGGCGAGCGCCACCAGATTGCCTTCGCCCTGCGGCCACGCCAACACGCCTTGCGACGCGGACATCAGCGCGAACACGCGCTCGGCCTCGCCGATAAACGGCCGCAAATAGGGCGTCGCATAACCGAGCCCCAGGACTCGCATTCCGGAAAGATCGGGCCAGACGCGCCGAATGCGTGCACGCAACACGCGCCGGGCCATCTGCCCCAGCCGGCCGGCATAGAAATCGCGCAGATCGACGACATCAACAAACATGCGCGACAGTGTAGCATGAGACGCGACAAGGAATTACCTTAGCGCCTCGGGGAGACGCCATGTCCGAACTCGTCATCCGCCAGATACCGGTGCTGCGGGACAATTACGTCTATCTGCTCCATGACGAAGCGAGCGGCGCCACCGGCGCGGTCGATCCGTCGGTCGCGGGGCCGGTGCTCGACGCGCTGCGAGAGACCGGCTGGCGATTGACGCATGTCCTCAACACGCATCATCACCACGACCATACCGGCGGTAATCTCGAACTAAAGCAGGCCACGGGCTGCGTCATCGTCGGGCCGCGCGCCGACCGCGCGCGTATCCCCGGCATCGATTTCGACGTAGCGGACGGAGAGACCTATCGCTTTGGCGGCCACGAGGCTAGGGCGTTCGACGTACCCGGCCATACCCGGGGCCATATCGCCTATTGGTTCCCGGATTCGCGCGCCCTCTTTTGCGGCGACACCTTGTTCATCATGGGTTGCGGGCGGTTGTTCGAAGGCACGCCCGCGCAAATGTGGGCCTCGCTCGGCAAGCTCAAAGCCTTGCCACCGGACACCCGCGTCTATTGCGGACATGAATATACCCAAGCCAACGCGCGCTTCGCCCTCACCGTCGATCCCGAGAACCCGGCGTTGCAAGCCCGGGCACGCCGCGTCGACGACATGCGTATGAAGAATCTGCCGACCGTGCCCGGCACGATGGGCGAGGAGTTGCTGACCAACCCGTTCTTACGCGCCGATCAGGCGGCGCTGCAAGTCGTCGCCGGAACTCTCGGCGATCCGGTCGCGACTTTCGCCGAAATTCGCCATCGCAAGGACATTTTCTGAGGGAAAAGCCATGATGAAGCTACGTTTCGCCGCCGCCTCGCCGTTCGTGCGCAAGGTTATGGTGGTGGCGCTCGAAACCGGCCTGAGCGAACGAATCGAACGGATTCCGACCGCGGTTTCGCCGGTCAAGCCCAACGAGGATGTGGCGCGCGAAAATCCGCTGGTGAAGGTGCCATCGCTCACCACCGATGACGGCCAGGTGCTCTACGATTCGCCGGTGATCTGCGAATATCTCGACGGCCTCCATGACGGGCCGAAGCTGTTTCCACCCGCGGGCAAGCAGCGCTGGATCGCACTCAAGCAGCAGGCCCTGGCCGACTGTCTCCTCGAAGCGGCGATCCTGGTGCGCTACGAAAATCTTCGGCCCGAGGAAATGCGTTGGCGGGATTGGATCGACAGCCAGATGCGGCGGGTGCGTGGCGCGCTCGCCGCCCTGGAAATCGAAACCGAAGCCGGCACCTTGGGCGGAGCGCTGACCATCGGGCAAGTCACCGCCGGCTGCGCGCTCGGCTATCTCGATTTCCGCTTCGCCAACGAGGCGTGGCGCATGCGCCACCGCCGGCTCGCCGCCTGGTTCGAGGAATTCGGCGCGCGGAAATCGATGCAGCTCACGGCACCGCGCGACGGTTGATGGCGCGGGCCGAGGAGATCGTCGCCGCGCTGGGCCTCGCGCCGCATCCCGAGGGCGGTTGGTATCGCGAGACCTTCCGCGGCGCGGCGAAGCCGGGCGAACGCGGCGCCGGCACCGCGATCTATTATCTGCTGAAAGCGGGCGAACGCTCGCATTGGCACCGGATCGATGCCGTGGAAATCTGGCATTGGCATGCCGGCGCGGCGTTGGAGCTTGGCATCGCGAAGGACGGCAAAACGCCCGAACGGATACGGCTCGGCAACGACCTTGCGCGCGGCGAGCATCCCCAAGCCGTGGTGCCGCCTCACGCTTGGCAAGCGGCGCGAAGCCTCGGCGAATGGACCCTCATGGGCTGCACCGTAACGCCCGCCTTCGAGTTTTCCGGCTTCGAGCTTGCCCCGCCGGGCTGGGAGCCCGGCTAGAGCATCAATACATATGCTGGCCGCCATTCACCGAAAGCGTCGAACCGGTGATGAAGCCGCCCTCGTCGGCGACCAGGAACAGCACGGTGCGGGCGATTTCCTCGGCATGGCCGAGCCGCCCGACGGGAATGCGCGCCACGATTTTTTCCAGCACATTGGCCGGCACTGCCCGCACCATGTCGGTATCTATATAGCCGGGCGCGATGGCGTTGACCGTGACTCCCTTGCCCGCGGCTTCCTGGGCCAGCGCCTTGGTGAAGCCATGGATGCCGGATTTGGCGGCGGCGTAATTGACCTGGCCGT
>JAATGI010000395.1 GCA_015654725.1 Rhodospirillales bacterium | reverse complement strand
CGGCGACGCGGCCGGCGCCGAAGCCATCGCCCAGGCGACGCAGGCGGCCTGCGACAAAGCCGACGCGCCGACGCGCCTCGACGTCTATTATCTCGAGGCGACCCGCGCTGAGCTGGCCTTGTTGCGCAAGGATCCGGTGGCGGCCGAGGCGGCGCTCGGCCGCGCCGTCGCCGGCGATTTCAGCGACTGGGCGGCGATGGCGACGACCCGGAAGCAATTGCTGGAGATATGCCGCTACCTGGGCGTGTCGGCCGACCCGCTGAAGACGCTGCGGTGGCCGCGGATCGCGCATTATCTTGGCCACATGATCGCGCCGCCGGGCGCGCCCGGCCGCTTCCCCGCCGACCAGGAAGGCGCGATCGCCGCCCGCATCGCCGCTTATTTATGGGACAACGAAATCTGCGTCGCCTACGGCTCGCTCGCCTGTGGCGCCGACATCCTGTTCGCCGAGGCGATCTTGGCGCGCGGCGGCGAGCTCAATGTCGTGCTGCCGTTCGATCTCGACGAATTCAAGCGGATTTCGGTGGCGCGCGGTGGGCCGGGCTGGATCGAGCGTTTCGAGGCCTGCCTCGGCAAGGCGCATTCGGTGCTCTATGCCACCGAGGACAGTTTCCTCGGCGACGACACGCTCTTCCCTTACGCGCAGCGGTTGGCGATGGGAATGGCGACCCTGCAAGCCCGGCCGCTGCGCGCGCCGGTCAAGCAGGTCGCCATCTGGGATGGCACGACGCAGCCCGGGGCCGTCGCCGGGGCGGCCGTCGATATGGCCTATTGGCAGAGCAAGGGCGGAACCACCGATGTCATTCCAGTGATCCCGTCCCCGGGCTGGATCGTGCCGCCGACCGCGCCGGCGGCACGGGCGGTCTCCGCCGCTCCGCCGCGGCGCGTCCATGCCATCTTGTTCGGCGATTTCCACGGCTACAGCCACCTTCGCGAGCACGAGGTCCCGTACTTCCAAAACACCTTCATGCTCGCCATCGGCGAAGTCTTGGACCGTTTCGGCGCCGCCGTGCTGTATCGCAATACCTGGGGCGACGCGATCTATCTCGTCATCGACGGGATCGTCGAAGCCGCGCGCTGCTCGCTGGCGATCCAGGCGCGGCTGGCGCAACTGGATAGCGGCCCTTTGCCGACCCGGCCGGAGCTTCGCCTCGCCGGCCATTTCGGGCCGACCTTCGAAGGCCGCGACAATGTCCGCGGCGAGCCGACTTTTTTCGGCGCCCACGTTACGCGCGCGGCGCGGCTCGAACCGGTGACCCCGACGAATCTGGTCTATGTGACGGAGCCGTTCGCCGCCGCCCTGGCGCTCGAGGACGAGACGGAATTTTCCTGCGAATATGTCGGACAGCTCCCGGCGGCCAAGAGCTACGGCACCCTGCGCATGTACATGTTGCGCGCCGCCGGCTGAGCATCGGCGATGAGCGAACGGGACGAACTCGGGCCGGCGGCGAATGACGCGCGGCCGGCGCTCGGTTTCCGGGTCGGCGTCACCGGCCACCGCAAGCTCGACGTCGCCGCGATCGCCGCCATCGAGAGCGCGGTGAGCGGTGTATTGGCGGACATCGACCGAATTCTGACCGGGATATCGCGCGACCCGCAAGCCGGGATTCTGTATCGCGATGGCGCGCCGATCATGCGAATCGTCTCGCCGCTCGCCGAGGGCGCGGATCGGCTGGTGGCGCGGCTCGCGCTGGCGCGGGGATGGCGATTGGCGGCGCCGCTGCCGTTCGCGCGCGAGGACTATGAACGCGACTTCCCCGACAGCGTGCCGGAATTCCGTTCGCTGCTGGCACACGCGCGGGATGCCGCGCAGATCGTCGAGCTGGACGGCAGCCGCGCCAAGGAAACCGCGGCCTATCTGCAAGTGGGACGCTTCGTGCTCGATCACAGCGACCTCTTGATCGCGGTGTGGGACGGCGCGCCTGCCGCCGGCGAGGGCGGCACCGGCCAGATCGTCGCCGAGGCCCTGGCCGCCGGCGTTCCCACCGTCCATGTCGACGCCAAGCCGCCGCATTCCGCGGCGGTGCTGGACGACGCGGACAATTCGATCGCCTACGATGGCGGCGTCCTCGCCGTCACGATTCGCCGCTTGCTGTTGCCGGAATGGCGCTTCGGCAGGCGCGATCACGGCCGCGCGGCGATCGACTATCTCCGGCGCGAACGCGTCCGCGGCACGGATGTCGCCCCCGATTTTCTTTATCGGGGACCGTTTACGGCGGATTCATCCTGGTTGCGGCGCCTGTTTCCCCTCTTTATGCGCCGCGTCGGCGGCACGGTAACGAGCGCGGAAACGGTCGCGGAAGCGTCGCCGCCCGCGGGCGCCGACAACCCCGCCGTTCGCACGCTCTATTTGCACTACCAGCGCGCCGACACGCTGGCGACGCTGTACGCCGAAACGCATCGCAGCGGCTATATCCTGATCTACCTTTTCGGCGCCGCCTCCTTGGTCGCGGCCTTCACATCGCAATATTATCAGTCGCATGCGCCCTACAGTTTGATGCGCTGGACCGCCACCGTGGCCGAACTCCTCGCCATCGTGCTGATCGTGGCCATGGTTCGCGCCGAAGGAAGGTTCCGCTGGCGCGAGCGCTGGCTCGATTATCGGCTGCTGGCGGAATCGCTGCGCGAGGCCGACCTGCTCGCGCAGTTGGGCGGAGCGCCGCTTGCCGGCAGCTACAACCGGACGAACGAATTGCATCCCGAGCGTGGCTGGATTCCCTGGCTGGTGGGCGCGATCGGCCGCTCGGTCGGCGTCGTGGGGGCGAGATACGACGCCGATTATTTGACGCGCGTGCGCGATTACGCCGCCACGACGCGGCTTCCCGACCAGATTGCCTATCACGAGCGCACGGAGCGGCGAAACGCCAAGGTCAGCAGCCGGCTGAAATTTACCAGCCAACTTATCTTCCTCGTCTCGGTGTTTCCGGTGATCGGCGAGTTCATCGTGCCGACCTTTTCCCTCTTCGGCTTGGCTTCCGGTCTGTTGCCCGCGGTCGCGGCGGCCAGCTTCGGAATTCGCAATCAGGCCGAATTCGAGATCATCGTCCATCGCTCGGCGCGGCTGCGCGAGCGGCTCGCCGATCAGCGCGACCGCCTCCGCCGGCTCACGGGCACCGCGCTGACCAGCGCCGCGCTGGCCCGCGCGATCCGCCGCAGCGCGCGAACCATGCAACGCGACACCGCCGAGTGGGCGGATATTTTCGAGGTCAAGGAATCGGACGTGTCATGACGCGCCGCGTCTTGACGGCGGGCGGGGCGCGGATCGATGCTGCCGCGTCCCTACCGATCGCCCCCCGGGGACGCCTGG
>JAATGI010000243.1 GCA_015654725.1 Rhodospirillales bacterium | reverse complement strand
GGCGCAGTCGTCCCACGCCGCGGCGCCGATCTCGGCGATGCCGCGATGCACCGTCGCCTGGAACCGCTCGCCGCTATCGGGCATCGCCGCTCACCTCGCCGCGAAAATCGCGTCCACCTCGACCGCGACGCCGCCGGGGAGCGAGCCCACCCCCACCGCCGCGCGGGCGTGCTTGCCGGCCTCGCCGAACACCTCGACCATCAGGTCGGAGCAGCCATTCACCACCTGCGGGTGATCGGCGAAGTCCGGCACCGCGTTGACGAATCCGCCGAGACGCACGCAGCGTGCCACCCGGTCGAGATCGCCGCCGAGCGCATGCCGCAATTGCGCCAGGATGTTGAGGCCGCACAGCCGCGCCGCTTCCTTGCCCTGCGCCACGTCGAGATCGCGGCCGAGCTTGCCGACAAAGCGGCGTTCGCCGTTCCATTGGCAGATCTGCCCGGCGATGAAGATCAAGCCGCCCGCTTGCGCCGCCGGCACGTAATTGGCGAGCGGCGCCGCGGCCTGGGGCAGCTCGAGCTGCAATTCGGCGAGGCGCGCCTCGAATTTTCCAGGCATGGCGGGATACTCCTGCGACCTTTATCGTAGGATAGCGCGGTGGCTCGGGCGGCGAAACCGCGCTTATCCGTGTCCGCCGCCGGATGAAGGATTCGTCATGCCGTTTCGCCTGCCGATCGTGTTGTTGCTTGTTGCCGCGGCGCTGCCGCCCGCCCAGGCCGCCCGCGCCACCATCATCGGCGACGCGCGCGTGCCGTATAGCGCGACGCGCACCGTCACCGTCGATCACCGCACCTATGTCGGCAAAATCTTCCATACCCCCGGCAAGCAGCGCCACGATGTCGCCATCGTCGGCATTCCGATGCATTTTATTATCGATTTCGACGACTCCAAGGGCGCGGTGGTCCTGCCGGCGCTCGCGAGCTATATCGATTTTCCGCTGCCGCTGTTGCTGATCGAGTTCTATCAGAGCCGGCTCGACGGCCAGGCGGTGGGCGAGGAGCTGATCGACGGCATCGCCGCCACCAAATACCGGCTCGATTACACCGCGCCCGACGGCGCCCGCGGCGAGGGCTTTGTCTGGGTCAGCCGCGAGAACATTCTGCTGCGCCTCGAAGGCCGCGCGCTCGTTCCCGGCCGCCGGCCGATGGAGATCGCGATGGCGCTCTCCGACATCAAGCGCGGGCCCCAGGACCCCGACCTGTTCCGCGTGCCCAAGGGCCTGCACCGCATCCCGCAGGAGGCGCTCGAAGCGCTGTTCAATCTCGGCGGCTCTCTGAAGTACAAGGGCGATTGAGAAATAAAATTGTTTAGAATCAATATGATATTAGAAAGACTTGCGTCTTTCTCTGACTTCTGTCTTTGTACCGGTCCGCGCGGGCCGGGAGGCTGAAGCCCGCGCACCGCTCCGCGAATGCCGGCTCAACGCCGCTCGCGGAGTTTTTTTCGCGCGGCGCGGCCGGCATTATTTTGGTGTATAGGCATACTTGATCGATATCGGAAACTCGTCATGGCGGTCGCTCACACCAAAGTACCTCATATTGAAATCAGTGTTCGGCGGTTGCCCGAGGGAATTTATCTGGCGACCAGCCCGGATGTTCCGGGGCTGACAGTGGAAGCGGACAGCCGTGAAGAAGCCGAGAAAATCGCCCCAGAGGTCGCGCTCGATCTGATCGAGGCCGAACTGGGACACAAGGTTTCCGCGCGACCGATTTTTTCCTTCAAATTCAATTGAGGCGATGGCCTCGCTGAGTTATCGGGAGCTGCGTCGGCTCCTTGAGGATCACGGGTGCCGATATATCCGCGATGCGCGCCACGGCGGCCACGAAATCTGGATATGCCCCGGACGCCGGCCATTTAGCGTTCCAAAGAAACTTAAGGGCGAGGGAACGCTTCAGAAAATTCTCAAGGACGCAGGCATCAAGTAAGCCGCGTGGATTCTTTTGCCGTTATTGCAAGTGGGTAAACATGTCCGGAACGCCCCAAATCAACGTGCGCGCACAATGCGCGAACTGATGATCGCCCAACCCCAGAGCCTTCTTACATAGACGTTCGGCTCCCTGCCACTGTTGTATCGTACTTGGGTTCGTTACGTCGGGCGCATCGGCAAAATAGAGGAACAACAGATATGCGTCGAGACCGTTAAGACTGCGAAGAAAATACAGGTGCGCCAAGCGATTTGCGTATTGGTAAAACGGCGCTTCCCAGGGAGCATCTTTAGTCGCGCTAAAAGCTTCTTTTGTGCTCGCGAGAGCCGCTTTTATTTTCTCGAGGGACTCCGCGCCTGCCCTGCTCCCGTAGTCCACCGCCTCTTCGATATAGGCCTTGGCTTCAACGAGAATGAATTTCCCAGACTCGGATTTGGCGAGGCCATCCCATCGTGGCCCACGGGGCGGCCAGAAATCACTTAGCGGGACTTTGAGATTGGCGACGCCCAATCGATCGAGTAACGCTTGGTCGAAATACTCCGCGTAATTATCGGATGCGATGGGCGATACCCATTCGATTCGATCTTGCGGGTCCATTTGGAACAGGTCCGATACGAGAGAATTTAGCGCGTCTGGGTATTCATTAACGGCAACGCGTAGCCAATGCTCGCTGCGTTGTGTCTTCGGTGGTCGCTCTCGGCGCGGCAAGTTTGCGTCACTCTACCTTGGCAGGCGCGAAATCCCGTTGGCGCCCAAACTTTCCTTCAATTTACGCGACGAAAAAAAGGGGCGCGGATTGCTCCGCGCCCCAATTTCTGCCCCATTACCATTACGCGGGCCGGGAGGCTTAAAGCCGGCGCAACGCCGCGATCAACTGCAGCCGCTTGTGGCGCCGCAGGTGTCGCACTTGAGGCAGGTTCCGTTCCTAACCAGGGTGAAGTTGCCGCACTCGCCGCAACTGTCGCCCTCATAACCCTTGATCCGCGCCGTGCGGATTTGCTCGATGCGCGCGTCGGCGGTGGCCGCCATGGGCATCGGCGCCGGCGTCAGCGCCGTGGTCGCTTCGAGCGCCGCCGATAGAGCGAGCGCGGTGTTGCCGGCGCTGCCCGCCCTTGCCGAGGCGCCGACGCCGCCTTGCAGCACCGTGAGCTTGGAGCGCACGAAGCCGGGCGAGACCGCGCGCTGCGCCACAGCGGCGATGCCGGCATCGATATTGGTTCCGGCGCGCGCGCCGTCGGGCAGATTGGATTCGCCGACGCCCTTGCCGAGCGTGTCGGGCGTGAGGTCCGCCGGCTGGACATGGGCGAGATCGTTACGGCCGAGATAGGAGATCGCGAGTTCGCGGAAGATATAATCCAGGAGCGAGGTCGCCATCTTGATGGTGTCGTTGCCGGCGACGATGCCCGAGGGCTCGAAGCGGGTGAAGGTGAAGGCCTCGACGAATTCCTCCAACGGCACGCCATATTGCAGGCCGATCGAAATCGCGATGGCGAAATTGTTCATCAGCGAGCGGAAGGCCGAGCCTTCCTTGTGCATGTCGATGAAGATCTCGGCGAGGCTGCCATCCTCGTATTCGCCGGTCCTGAGATAGACCTTGTGGCCGCCGACAATGGCCTTTTGCGTATAGCCCTTGCGGCGTTGCGGCAGGCGCTTGCGGTCGGCGGTGGCGCGCTCGACGATCCGTTCCACGATCCGCTCCGCCACCAGCGGAATGCGCTCGGACGGCGATTTGTCCATCAGATCGGCGATCGCGT
>JAATGI010000442.1 GCA_015654725.1 Rhodospirillales bacterium | reverse complement strand
TTGACTTGAAAGGCCGGGTGCCATGCGAGCCAGCGGCGTTCGAGCAAGTGGGTCGCGCTGTCCGCCAGCTTGCCGAGCAGCGCGTAGATCAGGATTCCCTGCACCACAACATCCGTCTGTAGGAACTCACGCGCGTTCATGGTCATGTAGCCGATGCCCGAACTGGCGGAGATGGTTTCGGCGACAATCAGCGTCAGCCACATGATGCCGAGGGCGTAGCGCAGGCCGACCAGAATCGACGGCATCGCACCCGGTAGAATCACCTGGCGAAAAAATTCGAAGCGCCGCAAGCCATAGGCGCGTCCCATCTCGGCGAGATCGGCATCGACCGTGCGGACGCCGTGATAGGTATTGAGATAGATCGGGAAAAAGACGCCGAACGCGACCAGGAACAGCTTGGCGCCCTCGTCGATCCCGAACCACAGGATCACGAGAGGGATGAGCGCCAGATGCGGCACGTTGCGCAGCATCTGAAGCGTACTGTCCAGAAGCCGCGAGGCGACCGGCACCAAGCCGTTCATTAGCCCGAGCGCGAAGCCGATGCCGCCGCCCACCGCGAGACCGGCGAGCGCGCGCCCGGTGCTGACGCCGATATGGTGCGCCAATTCGCCCGAGACGCCGAGGCGCCATCCGGCGAGGAGCACATCGAACGGCGACGGCAGGACTTGCGAGGCGAGCATCATCGCCGCCGCTTGCCACAGGATCAGCAACAGCACCGGCACAAGCCAGGAAATCTGCCCCCGAAGAAACGGGCCAGGCGTGGCGATCATTGCGGCTCTCTTACGCGGACGGATTCCACACCGCGTCGCGTACCGCGATCGCTTTGGGAATGAGTCCGGCCTTGTAGAACGTATCGGCGATCAGTTGCTGGTTGGCGACGACGTCGGTATCGAGCGGCGCGACGCCGTAGCCGAGGCGCGCGAGCGCGACATTCAATATCTCGATCGGCAAGCCGGTGTGCGGCGCCAAGAGTTGCGCCACCTCGGCCTGATGCGTGGCGGCCCAGGAATCGGTCTTGGCGATTTCCTCCAGGATCGTGCGTAGCAGAGCGGGCTGGCTTTTGGCGAAGTCGCGGGCGGCGAGATAGAATTGCGGATTCTTCGCGATCCCGGTGCCGTCCGCGAGAATACGGGCCTTTGTCGCCGCTTGCCCGGCCGCGTAATAGGGATCCCAGATCGCCCAGGCATCGACGCTGCCACGTTCGAAAGCGGCGCGGCCATCGGCGGGCGCCAAATAGATCGGCTCGATATCGGAAGCGTGCAATCCCGCTTTTTCCAGGGCCGCAACCACGAGATAATGAACGTTGGAGCCCTTGTTGAAGGCGACGCGTTTGCCCTTGAGGTCGGCGACGGTGTGGATCGGCGAATCCTTCGCCACCAAGATCGCCTCGCCAGCCGGTGCCGGTTTGTCGACGCCGACATAGACGAAAGGAACGCCCGCCGCCTGCGCGAAGACCGGCGGTGCCTCGCCAGTGATGCCGAAATCGAGGCTGCCGCCGTTCAACGCTTCAAGCAGTTGCGGACCACCGGGAAATTCCCGCCATTCGATATTGATGCCTTGCGGCGCGAGGCGCTTTTCCAGCGCGCCGCTGACTTGCAGCACGATCAACGTGCCGTATTTCTGCACGCCAATGCGCAGCTTCTGGCTGGCCGCCCAGGCCGGCGCGGCGACCAAAGCGGCGATCAATCCGAGGAAGGGACGGCGACCGATCATTGCGCGGACCTCTCGTCTCTCAGGTTGGAAGCGACCCCTTCGGATCGCTCCTCTCCTGTTCTAACATCACTGAGAATATATAGTCGATAGTTTTAATATATTGACGGATTGTTTTTTTCCTGGCTTGGTGACAGGCAGACGCGTCTGGCTGGTTTCGCTGGAGTCGACCGATGAGCGTTAGAGTGGAGGGCTTGCCGGAAGCGGCCAAAGTCGCGGACGTCTTGTGGTTTCTGCCGACGCATGGCGACGGACGGTTCCTCGGCACCCAGGAGGGTGCCCGCGAAGTCTCGCTCGGTTATCTGCGCCAAATCGCGCAGGCGGCGGATCACAACGGCTATTTCGGCGTGTTGTTGCCAACCGGGCGTTCCTGCGAGGATTCCTGGGTCGTCGCTTCGGCCATGGCGCCGCTGACGGAGCGGCTGCGCTTCCTGGTCGCGCTACGCCCCGGTTTGCAAACGCCGGCAGTCGCGGCGCGGATGACGGCGACGCTCGATCGCCTGTCGGGCGGGCGGTTGCTGATCAATGTCGTCACCGGCGGCGACCCGGTCGAACTCCATGGCGACGGCTTGTTCCTCGACCATGACGAGCGCTATGCCGTCACCGACGAATTCCTGGCGATCTGGCGCCGGCTGCTGGCCGGCGAAACGGTCGATTATATCGGCCGCCACTTAAAGGTGACGGCGGGAAAGCTGCTGTATCCGCCGGTGCAGAAACCACACCCGCCGCTTTATTTCGGCGGCTCGTCGGCCGCCGGCCAACGCATCGCCGCCGACCATGTCGACGTCTACTTGACGTGGGGCGAACCGCCCGCCGATGTCGCGAAAAAGCTGACCGAGATGCGCGCCGTCGCCGCGGCCAAGCGCCGAACCTTGTCCTACGGCATCCGCTTGCATGTCATCGTGAGGGACACGACGGCCGCCGCCTGGGCGGCAGCGGACAAACTGATTGAAAAGATCGACGACGAAACGATCGCGGCGGCGCAACGAACCTTCGCGCGTTTCGATTCGGTCGGCCAGCAGCGCATGAGCCGGCTTCACGGCGGCAAGCGCGATCAGCTCGAAATCAGTCCGAATCTATGGGCGGGCGTCGGTCTGGTGCGCGGCGGCGCCGGCACGGCGCTGGTCGGCGATCCGCCAACGGTCGCGGCGCGGATGAAGGAATATATGGCGCTCGGCATCGACCGCTTCATTCTGTCGGGCTATCCGCATTTGGAGGAATGCTACCGTTTCGCGGAACTGGTCTTTCCGCTTCTGCCGTTGCGGCCGACGACCGGAATCGAACGCGGCCCCGTCCGCAATGCAGGCCCATTCGGCGAGATGGTGGCGAATTTCGTGCCGCCGTCGTCGCGCCTCGCGTCAAAATCGTAAATCGTCGCGGCCAAGCCCATCGTCGGTTTGGAGCATGAATGCGCGTCGCGGGGCAAAGCGCCAATATATTATTTATATAGGTAATATGCTGTGGGCATGGTCGTAATCACACCGAGCGACGCGGGTCGGCCAATGGATTCCGTCTTCGTCCAAAGGCAGCCGGCAACGGCATAAGAGCCGAGCCGCGGCCGCGCGGTTGACGTGCGACGGTCGGTCGATATGATGACGGACCAACAATCGGGCATTATCCAGACGTGATTCCTAAAAAAAGCACGACCGCGTCGCGCAAACAATCGTCCTCGGCACCGCCGTCCTCCTCATCGAAGGGCATCGCGACCGGCGCGATCGCGGAGATCGTCAGCGGCAATCTCAAGCGGTTGCGCGTGAAACGCGGACTTTCACTCGAGGCGCTGGCTAACCTTTCGGATGTCAGCCGCGGCATGCTGAGCCAGATCGAGCTCGGCCGCAGCGTGCCGACGATCTCGCTGTTGTGGAAGGTGGCGCGGGCCTTGGGCGTGCCGTTTTCGGCGCTGACCTCGGATAGCGGATCGCATGGGAATCTTGTCCTGCCGGCCGATAAGGCGAAGGTGCTGACTTCCGCGGGCGGCGGCTTCACCTCGCGCGCCCTGTTCCCGTTCGATGCCGAACGCCGGGTTGAGTTTTATAAGCTGACGCTGGCCCCTCACGCGGTCGAGATCGCCGATCCGCATGCGCCCGGAACCGTCGAGAATTTGACGGTAGCCGCCGGCCGGGTGGAGATCACCGCCGGTGGCGTGGCTTATATTCTCACGCCCGAGGACGCGATTCTGTTCGCGGCCGATGTACCGCATTCTTATCGCAATCTCGGCGCCAAGACCGCGGTCATGTATCTGGTGATGACCTACACCGAAGCGATCGGCTGACGAGCGCGACCCGGGAACGATGCTGGCCCGGAGATGGCCGGATCAGCCGATCACCTCGACATAGGTCATGACGAGGAACAACCGGGCCTCACCGGCGCCGACATTGCGATAGGAATGCGGCGTGTCGGCTTCGAAGAAGATCGCGTCGCCATCGAACAAGCGATAAACCACGCCACCGACCTCGATTTCGACGCTGCCCTCGGCGACGATGAGATTTTCCGTGGTTCCCGGCGCATGCGCCTCGGCCGCCTCGAAGCCTTGATGGCGGATGCGCAACTCGTAAAACTCGGTCTTTCGCGGCGTGTCATAGGGAAATAGCGCGCGCGAGGTAAAGCTCCCATCGGCGGAACTCAGCGATTTCGAATTCGATGCCCGGACCACGGCGGTGCCGCCGCCTCCCGAAAGATTGGTCAGCGCCGCGAACGGCACGTCGAGCGCGCGCGCCACTTTCCACAGCAGGCTGATCGTCGGCACGCTCTTGCCCAGTTCGATCTGGCTGAGCATGGCGCGGCTGACGCCGGAAATCTTGGCGAGCCGTTCGAGCGAATGACCGCGCCGCGTCCTTATCCGTTTCAGATTTTCGGCGACCGCCTCGACCAGGGAATCGGCATCGGAGGGGCGGGCATCGAGTGGTTCCGCCGGGTTCGAACGCTCCCGCTCGTCTTCCACCCTCGCTGTCCTCGCCTCAAATTCCCCGGGTCACGATGCGTCATCGTCCACTACAATAACGATTTCGTCAATATAATGAATCAATCGCGCGGCTCAATGGTGGTGCGCTTGGTCCTGTCCGGCGATCGGGTGCGAAAGGATGTCCCGGAGTTTCAGCGGCAAGGCTTGGCGAGCGGTCCAACCCGGCGGATCGCCCAGCCGCCAAATCGCCCGCAGCCAGCCCGCGCTATCCGCAAGAAATTGCGTCCCCGTTAGATCGTCGGGGGTGCGGCCGGCAACGATGGCGTAAGCTGCCCAGCTTTCCGGCGACGCGTCGCCGCAGTTCTGACCGCTATCCCTGCCGGGATACCGCGCGAGGTAAATCGTGGCGAGGCCGTTCGCATAAGCCACGGGCGTGTTCCCGTCGAGCGCTTCGACGGCGACGATACGGACTGGTTTGCCGTGCCATCCGGCGTGGTGATCGTCGCCGCAATTCGGGTGCAATGCGGGGGGCGGCGATCGGTACGCCCCAATCGCCGGTTTCCGCGACGTCTGCTCCGGCGGCGTTGGCGTGGAGATAATCGATCAGGTTCCAGCGCCGCTCTTCCGACAATCGATCGGCGAAGCCGGGCATCGCGCCGACGCCATGGCTGAGCGACCAGAACAGATCGCCGTCCGTCTTCTTCCAAATGCCGGGGCCGGTGAGGTCGGGCGGCAGATCGGCGGCGGCGAGATTACCGCGCCCGTCCGCACCATGTTGGCGCAGTTGGTCCAACGGTCAAAGCTGGGTAGCATGCCTGCGTGATGGAAGAAGGAGAAATTACATGCCTGATACGAGCAACCTCGTTGAAATCAATGACCAGATCGCGATCGTCCGCGCGAACCTCGCCGCTTTAAGCGAGCAAGCCGCCGCGAGATCGGGGGCCGCCGACGAAGACCTCGCCGCCGAGCGCATCGCCGAACAGGAAGCGAAACTTGCGTCTTTGATAAAGCAGCGGGAGATTTTATCGAAGGCGGCCTCTTAAACGTTGACGCCGTCGGCATCGCAACCACGGCAATGTCCGCTCGCCGACAGCCATCGCCCCGCGGCTCCGTGACACGGTGAGAATTCGGGCTTAAACCGCTTCACGCGAATGGCCACCAGGGAGCTAAGGGCAATGGGAAGCGGCAAGCTTGTGATCGCCGAGGGCGGCGGCCCGACGGCGGTGATCAATCAATCCCTGGTCGGCGCGGTACTCGAAGCGCGACTCTTTCCCCGGATCGAGCGGATTTATGGCGCGCGCTATGGGGTGCGCGGCATCGTGAACGAGGATTTCGTCGATCTTTCGGCGGAAAGCAGGGCCAATCTCGAAGCGGTCGCCGCCACGCCGTCCTCGGCCTTGGGTTCGACGCGAGACAAGCCCGATCTGGCCTATTGCCGGAACATCTTGGCGTCTCTGAAGGCCCACGGCGTGTCTTGGTTCCTGTATATCGGCGGCAACGATACCGCCGAGACCGTGCGTATCGTCAGCGAGGAGGCGGGGAAGGAAGGCTACGACCTGCGCTCCATCCACATTCCCAAGACCATCGACAACGACCTGATGGAAAACGACCATGCGCCAGGCTTCCCCTCGGCGGCGCGCTTCGTGGCCCAGGCATTCATGGGGGCCGACCTCGACAATCGCTCGCTGCCGGGCATTTACTTCGCGGTCGTGATGGTCCGCAATGCCGGGTTCCTGACCGCCTCATCGGCAGC
>JAATGI010000280.1 GCA_015654725.1 Rhodospirillales bacterium | reverse complement strand
GCGCCGACATGATTATCGGCGTCGACACCAACCCGCGGAAACGAGCGCTCGCCGAGACATTCGGCATGACGCATTTCGTGAACCCGACCGAGGTGGCGGGCGATCTGGTCGCGCATCTCGTCGAGCTCACCAAGGGCGGCGCCGATTATTCCTTCGAATGTATCGGCAATGTGAAAACCATGCGCCAGGCGCTCGAATGCTGTCATCGCGGCTGGGGCCAATCGATCATCATCGGCGTCGCCGGCGCCGGCCAGGAAATCGCGACGCGGCCGTTTCAGCTCGTGACCGGGCGCGTCTGGCGCGGCACCGCCTTCGGCGGCGCGCGCGGCCGCAGCGACGTGCCGCGCATCGTCGATTGGTACATGGAAAAGAAGATCAGGATCGACGAACTCATCACCCACACGATGCCCTTCGAGCGCATCAACGACGCCTTCGACCTGATGCATCGCGGCGAATCGATCCGCAGCGTCGTGGTGTATTGAGATCGAGGTATGGCGTCTTTCAATCTGGATGGATCGGACTTCAGCACCGGATCCACAAAAATTAACCATGTTGGCGAGCGACCGGTGGTTCCAGGATTTTCGCGCTAAGACTGTATGTCGGCCGAAGCCAATTTTTGCGCGCGCGTTCTCTGATCCCAGAAAAATATTGGATTTCCTCTAAAATAATCCGTCAGATCGAATCTTTCGTCCGGCTGGCAACTTAATACTTGTTCAACTTTTGATTGCGTATATTATTTGTAATGGAGATACGTACCCGGAAAGGGTCGGCGTCGGTGAAGGAAATCCGGATGACGACGAATGGAAGCGCGCCGCAACGCGGCTACGCCATCGAACGTCAACTGATGATCATGGAAAAGCGCTTGGTGCAAGAAGGCTACGGCGAGGCCGCGATGTTGGTCGGCGCGGCCTTGATGTCGGTGAGCGAGACCATGCTTCGCGCCCAAGCTCGGACGCGAAGCGACGGCATCGCGGTTCCTTATAACGGCGCCCGCAAATTGCTCGACTTGCGGCACGCGAAAGGGCACTCGGTCACGACCGAAGCCTGGCCGGATGCGCCCGCAGAGCCTCCTCGACGATCTCGGCACCCCAGCCCGGCCCGCTCGGCAGGATCAGTTCGCCCGACTCGATAACAGGCGGCGCGGTGACGAAATCGTGGTTCCAGGGCATGTCGTCGGCCTCGAACTCCATGATGCGGAAATTCGGCACCGCGGCGCAGAAATGCGCGCTCATCAGGCTGGCGAGATCGCCATAGAAATTATGCGGCGCGACGGTGACGTCGAACGCATCGGCGAGCGCCGCGATCCGCACGCTTTCCCATAAGCCGTTCCACGGCACGTCGACCACCGCGACATCGGCCGCGCGCTCCTCGAAATAGGGCCGGTACTGCTTGATGCCATAAAGGGTTTCGAGCGAGGCGATCGGGATCGAGGTCGCTTGCCGGATCGAGGCTAGGCCGCGCGCATCGTGCAGATCGATCTCGACCCAGCTCATATCGAAACGCTCGATCGCTTTCGCGATGCGCCGATAACCTTCAATGTGCTGGCTGAAATTCAAATCGATCAGCAGCGCCATATCGCGGCCGGCGCCGTCGCGAAAGGCGGCGAGCTGATCCTGGATCGCGCCGATCAGACGATGATCGGGATTCTTGTCGAGGACCGGCGTTCCGGGCTGAAAGCCCGCGGGCGCCATGCGCGGCCGCTCGCCATCGAACAGAAGCGGATTGGTCTTGAGCGCCTTGAAGCCGCGCGCGACGGCTTCTTGCCCAAGCCGCTTCACATCATCGAGCGAACGCAAGGGCGGCGTGCCGAGGACACGCTCGAACAGCGCCGCGTGAGCGGTGCGGAAGCTGCCGCAATGCGACCAGTAAAGCGGAATGCGCTCGCGGAACGGGCCGCCGAACAAGGCGCAGACCGGAACCCCCAGTGCCTTGGCCTTGATGTCGAGACAGGCATTCTCTATGGCGGCGATGGCTTGGTTGTTGAGCCCGCCAGGCGCCAACAGCGTGATGGCGCGGAGCGTAGCTCCGATCCTGCCGACCCGGCGCGGATCCAGCCCGATGCCCTGCCGCGCGAAGCGGCGAATCAGGTCGGAGGCGCCGCCGACGCCGAAGCCCTCGTTGAATTCCGACCAGCCGGTCAGCCCGTCATCGGTCGTGATTTTGAGAAAAGACAGCGTGCGCCAGCCGCCATCGGCGTGAAAATCCTCGAGCTTGACGATTTTCATCGCCGACCCGCGGCGACATCAGCTCCAAATGCCGAAGGCGACGCCGATGCCGGTTCCGGCGGGCGTGCGGTAGAGCGGCTGATATTCGAGCCAGCGATTTTCCAT
>JAATGI010000126.1 GCA_015654725.1 Rhodospirillales bacterium | reverse complement strand
GCCTGATAGACATTGGCGAGGGTCTGCGCCTCGACGCCCTGGCTGGCATCGACCACGAGCAGCGAGCCTTCGCAGGCAGCGAGCGAGCGGCTCACCTCATAGGCGAAATCGACATGGCCGGGCGTGTCCATGAGGTTGAGCTCATAGGTCTCGCCGTTCTTGGCCTTGTAGGGGAGGCGCACGGTCTGCGCCTTGATGGTGATGCCGCGCTCGCGCTCCAAATCCATGCTGTCGAGCACCTGCTCGCGCATCTCGCGGGTCGAAAGGCCGCCGCAGAACTGGATCAGCCGGTCGGCGAGCGTCGATTTGCCATGATCGATATGCGCGATGATCGCGAAATTGCGGATGTGGGACAGATCGGTCATGGGAGTAGGGCGAACATAGGGTGCGTTGCGGCAAGAGGCAATCATGCGTGGCCGCCTCCCAACCCTACCCGCTTGCGGGGGAGGGAAAGCACGCGAAGCGTTGGGGGTGGGCGCTGTCTTCTACAAATGCGGGTGGACCCTCGAAGCACGCTGGCGATCGGCCGGCCCCGGCGCATAGTGTCGCCATGCGACGGATGATCTTGGCCCTCGTCGTGCTGGCGGTGTTGACCGCCGGCTCACTCCCGCCTTTGCCCGACAGTATCGGCGTCGCCACTATGTCCGCCGACGGCACCATCACGCTGCGGCTGCGCGCCGAATCCGATGATGGCAAGACGGTCGGCGACGGCCAACTCATTTATCGGCCCGGCGATCCGAAATACGGCGAGGTGTTGCGCCATCTGGGCGGACTCAAGCCCGGTGAAAGCAAATCCGTGCCGCCCTGGCCCTGAACGGGAGGCGCAAGGCCGGCCGCGGCCACCGGACCCGCGCCCTCCCTATTTGACCGGTTTGTTAAATGCGCTTTGGCGATCGCCGGGAATGCCTGTATCGTGGCGAAGGACAGCGGATCGCGGAGGGGTCCCGCCGACTGTCCCGCGCGATGCATAACCGTTGGACCCCGATGGGGAAACGATAATGACGCCCGATCTGACATACCTCGCCGATACGGCGATGCTCGCCGCCGCCCTTTGGATTCCCTACATCGTCGCGCAAGTCATGACCAACGGGTTTCTGCGGCCGCCGAATTATGTCAACCCCGCGCAACGGCCGGTGCCGTTGTGGGGCGAGCGCGCACACCGCGCCTACCTGAACACCGTCGAGGTGTTCGCCCCCTTCGCCGCCCTCGTCATCGTCGCCCAGCTCGCCGGCAAGGCCGACGCCATGACCGCGTTTTGGGCGATGTTTTTCTTCTGGACGCGGGTTGTCCACGCGGCGGTCTATTGGATCGGTCTGCCCTATATTCGGACGATCGCGTTCGTTTTGGGCTTCGTCGCCGTGGTCGGCATTTTCGTCGAGATCGTTTGACCGCGGGCGAAAGCCCGCGCGATCGGGCATGGGTGGCGCGCCAATCTCGGATTTAGACTAAGTGGCGTCGCCACCCGGTTGCGTCGCGACGCGACGCTCGCCGCCGGTCCGGCGCAAAAGGCGGTGGTAAGCCCAGTAACTTGCCGGAATCGATCCGAGATATAAGAGTCCGACCATCGCCAACGTGGCCCAGGGCTCGGTGGTGATGAAGGCGGCGAAGGCACCCACGACCAGCAATGTCGGCGGCACCCATTCGCGTTTCACCCGGAAGTGCTTGAGCGAATAGGTCGGCACGCGGCTCACCATCAGCGCGGCGACGCCGGCGAGCGCCAGCCCGTTCAGGTAGGGCGAGCGGAGCACGAAATCACTTTCGAGCCGGAACGAGATCAGCATCGGCAACAGCACCAGCCCGGCCGCAGCGGGTGCCGGCACGCCGATGAAAAAATTATAGGCGAAGGCCGGCGGCTCGATGCCAAGCTGGGCGTTGAAGCGCGCCAGCCGCAAGGCGCAGCACACCGCGTAAATCACCACGAGCGCCCAGCCAAAACCCTGAAGCTGCGACATGGTCCAGACATAGAGCAGCACCGAGGGCGCGATGCCGAAGCTGACGAAGTCCGATAATGAATCGAGCTGCGCGCCGAGATCGGTGGTGGCCTTCAAGAACCGCGCGATGCGGCCGTCGATGCCGTCCAGGATCGCGGCGGCGCCGATCGCGATCACCGCCGGCTCGAACTTGGCTTGCAGCGCGAAGCGGATCGCGGTCATGCCGGCGCACAGCGCGAGCAAGGTAAGAATGTTCGGAATCAGCCGGTTGAGCGAGAAATTGCCGCCGGCGCGGACCCGCGCCCGGGCGCGATAGAGGAGCGGGCGGCGCTTCATTGGGTGACAAAGCTCGCGGGCGAGGTATAGGACGCGCCGGGCGCCGCCGCGATCACGGTCTCGCCGCCGATCGCGCGCTGCGCCTCATGCACCAGCGGCCGCCATTCCGCCGGCAGAAAAATCTCGGCGCGCGAGCCGAAGCGAATGAGACCGAAGCGCTGGCCGGCGATCACCTCTTGGCCTTCGACCAGATCGCAACGGATGCGCCGCGCCACCCGGCCCGCGATCTGGATCACCGCGGCTGCGCCGAAGAGCGCCTCGAGGCGGATGGCGTTGCGCTCATTCTCGGCGCTCGCGGCGGGATCACGCGCGTCGCGGAAGCCGCCCTTGCGATAGGCGATTTTGGTAACGCGGCCCGCCACCGGCGCGCGGTTGATATGAACATCGAGCAAGCTCAGGAAGATCGCGATCCGCAGCATCGGCGCCTCGCCCATCTCAAGCTCGGGCGGCGGCGGGGCGCGATCGACCGCGACGATCTCGCCATCGGCCGGCGCCAGCGCGATCCCTTGCCCCTGCGGCGAGACCCGCCACGGATCGCGAAAGAACGCCGCGACCCAGATCGCGCCCGCGACGCCGATCCAGCCCAAGGGCTGCCAGAGCGCGAACAGCGCGATGACCACGACGATCGCGATCCCGATGAAGATGAAACCCTCGGGATGGATCGGCCGTAGCACCGAGCGCAACGAGGCGAAGCGGTCGTGGGGGTGGTTCATGGCGCGGCAAGGTAGGGCAGTTTCGCATGGGTTTGAAGCGGCGCGCCGTTATCCTGCATTTGCAGGCGAATTGCAGGTCGTTCGTTAACGCACACAACGTTCAGACATTGCCAAAACGCCAATGCCACGCCGTTTGCTGCATTTGCAGCGGATTTGCAGCTAATTCTATAAATAGGTGTCCTTGATATTCTATCATTCCGTGTTAAAACCACTCGCTCACTCACGCTTCATACGTAAGAGATGGAATACGCCCAGATTGATGTCAAGGGAGCCCGATGACAGCCATTAGAGGACCGAACTGATCTTTGCCTCGGTCATCCGATCCCTGGCCTTTGTCATCCCTCCGGCACCCCGGCCTTGCGCATGCCGTCGGCGATACGCTCGCGCTGCGCCAGATGGGTCGGATTGTCGTTTGAGGCGGCAAGATAGCGGCGCACGGTAAACGTCGGATCAAGCGCAAGCCCAACCTTCGTGGCTTCCTGCGCTTCCTCCTGCCTGCCCAAATGAACCAAAGCGGCGGCGAGCCAGAAATGCGGCATCGACCATTTGCGGTTGGCGTCGATAGCGCGGCTCAGCCACGTCACCGCCTCATCGTCGCGGACGAGAAGGAGCTTGGCAGTGCCGACGACGGAGCACCAAATATAACGCTGAACATCACGCGGGCTGAGACGCAGCGCCGCCTCGACATGGCCTTCGGTGTCTTCGGCTCGCCCGCTGCGGCATTTCGCGTACCCGATCCCGGCAAGCGCGAAAGCGAGGTTCCGATCCAGCGCGAGCGCTTGCTCCAACTCGGCGATGGCGCGATCCGTCTGTCCGCCATGGACGTAGTTCCAACCCAAGACCATATGCGCCGACGCGTGATCCGGCGCCAGTTGGAGAGCCTTCAGGATGGGCTGCTTGCCTGCGGCGAGCGCGCCTGCGCGGTCGTCGGTCATGCCGCCGCCGGAGATGCTGGTGAATACGATCCCGAGACGGACGAGCGCCTCGACATTGTCGGGATCGAGCGCGAGCGCGCGTTCGAAAAAGCCGCGCGCCTCATTCATGTTCTGGAGACTGGCTCCTCGATTGTAAGCCGCCCACCCTCGGAACGTAAAATCCAAGGAATCCGGGTTGAGCGCGGTCTGCGCGCGCCGCGCCTCGGCGGCAATGAGCTGCGCGTTGAGTTGATTGGCGAGGCGCGCGACGATCTCGTCTTGCATGTCGAAGAGATCGGCCACCGGCTTGTCGAAGCGCTCGGCCCAGAGGTGATTGCCGGACTCCGCGTCGATCAACTGGACATTGACGCGCAGCCGCCGCGTTGTACCGAGCCTTCGAGAGCATAACGCACGTTCAACTCGCGGCCGATCTGCTTCACGTCGAAGGGCTTGCCCTTGTAAGTGAAGGCGGTGTTGCGCGCGATTACGAACGAACCCAAAATGCGCGACAAATCGGTGGTCAGACTCTCGGTCACGCCATCGACGAAATAGTCCTGCTCCGAATCGCCGCCGATATTGGCGAAAGGGAGAACCACAATGGAAAGGCGGGGCGATATGTTTCCCTTCTCTGCCCCAATTCCCTTTTCGTCATTCCCGCGTAAGCGGGAATCCAGGGAAAGTGACGTGCGCTCGCCCTGGGTCCCCGCTTGCGCGGGGACGACGGAATTGTTTTGGAGGGAAGCAATCGCATACACCCTTACCGGCTCGGCGATGTTCTTCAATTCCTTCGCGCCGAGATCGACGAAATTTTCCGTGAGCTTGGCGCGCACCTGGCGATAGGCGTCTTCCGAGAGACAGACGCCGCCCGGCTCGCAAATGCCCTCAAGCCGCGCCGCGATATTGACGCCGTCGCCCATCAGATCGCCGTCGGCTTCCTCCACGACATCGCCCAGATGAATCCCGACGCGGAATTCGATCTTGCGCTCGGGCGCTACGCCGGCATTGCGCTCGGCCATGCCGGTTTGCACCTCGAGGGCGCAGCGCACGGCATCCACGACGCTGCGGAATTCGATCAAAATCCCGTCGCCGGTGCGCTTGACGACGCGGCCATGATGGACGGCGATGGTCGGATCGACCAAGTCGCTCCTGAGCGCGCGCAGCCGCGCCAACGTGCGTTCCTCATCGGCGCCGGCGAGGCGCGAATAGCCCGCCACATCGGCGGCCAAAATCGCGGCGAGTTTGCGGGATTCCGTCATCGGGATATTGCCCTCACCCGAATTGCCGCGCTACCGCGCGCCAATCCACCCTCTCCGGCTCGGCGGGAGAGGGAAGCGAGCGCCGCGAGGCGAAGCGGTCGCGGGATGGTTCATGGCGCGGACATTAGAGCAAACCGCGCCCCCTCCCAACCCTCCCCCGCAAGCGGGGGAGGGAAACAACGCGCAGCGTTGTGGGTGGGGGCCGCGCTATCGCCCCTCTTGCCGCCAAGCCGCGAGGAAGACGCCGAGCAACAGCAGCAACGCCAGTATCGCGGGCAGGAGCGGCACTTCGCCGACGCCGGTGACGATGTAATCGCCATTCTCGCGCAGGCCGAGCCAATCGCTCCCCGACGCGGTACGGCCGGGCGCGACGCGACGGATGTCGGGAAGCTGGCCGTTGCCGATCCAGAACAGCCCGCCGCCGGTGGCTTCGACATCCGGCTTGAGCTTTTCATCGGTGGCGCGGACATCGCCCAATTCCAGCGGATTGAGCGCGCCCGCCGCGGCGATGGCGGAATATTTGCCGTCGCTGACGCGGTAAAGCCCGCTCTCGCTGAGCGGCATGGTCGCGGCCGACCGGCCGCCCGAATCCGGCGTCAGCGTCAGGTCGGTGACCTTGCCCTCGGGATCGGTGACATGGACCGGGCTGGAATCGGGCGCCAGCGATTGCCGCATCACTTTGAGCCGGTTGCCCTCGACCGTGGCGGTGAGATCGTTTTCCTCGAGATCGGGCTCTTTCATCAGCCAATAGACGGTACGGCGCAGCAGCTCGGCCTGCGGCCCGCCGCCCTCGAAGCCGCGCGCCCACAGCCACATCTCGTCGGACATCAGTTGCGCCGTCCGGCCCTTGCCGACCCGGCTCAACACCAGAAGCGGGCTGCCCGCGACGCCGGTCATCACCGTGTCGCCGTCATGCGGCACCGATTCGACCTGGCGGAACCAGCGCCCCCAACCGGGCGCCGCCGCGGCGTCCGCGGGCAGGCCCGGCAGGTCCGCCGTCACCGGATGGCGGCGGCCGACATCGCTGACTTTTGGGGCGAAGCCTTGCTCGAAGACATTGCCGGTGGGCTCCGCCGGCAGCACCGAGCCCAACGGCGTGCGGTACAGCCCGGCGGGCGTGCCGAAGCTCGGCCCCGCCTCGACCAGCAGCGCGCCGCCGGCCCGCACCTGCTGCGCGATATTGTCGAGATAGGTGAGCGGCAAAATGTTGCGCTGTTGATAGCGGTCGAAAATAATGAGATCGAAATCGGCGATCTTTTCGTCGAACAGCTCGCGGATCGGAAACGCGATCAGCGACAGCTCGCGGATCGGCGTGCCGTCCTGCTTTTCGGGCGGGCGCAGAATCGTGAAATGCACCAGATCGACGGCGGGATCGGATTTGAGGATGTTGCGCCAGACGCGTTCGCCCTGATAAGGCTCGCCGCTCACCAGCAGCACCTTGAGCCGGTCGCGCACGCCGTTGATGACGAAGGCGGCGCGGTTGTTGTCGAGCGTCAATTCATGCGGGCCGGGCTCGACCTCGACCTCGACGATATTGGCGCCGCCATGATCGATCGGCACATCGACCGCCACGTCGCGCCCGACCGGAACCTCGCGCACGATCGCGGCGCCGCCATCCTTGTGGAAGGTGACGCGCGCGGTGCCGCCGCCTTGGGGCAAATCCTCGACCTTGAGCGTGACGGTCGCGTCTTTGCCCACCAGGCCGAAGCCCGGCGCGTTGGAAATCACCAGCCGGCGGTCGGCCTCGCCCGGCAGGCCGGTGATGAGCGCATGCAAGGGCGCCGCGAAACCGAGCCGCTCGGGCGGCGGCATGTCATGGACCTCGCCATCGGTGATCATGATCGCGCCGGCCAAACGCTGGCGCGGCAGATCGGCGGTAGCACCCATCAACGCGCGATAGAGCTCGGTCCCGGGATCGGCGAGCGGCTCGTTGGGATCGGGCGCGCCGCCATGAACCACGCGCAATTCGAGATCGGGATCGGCCTTGAGCCGCCGCGTCACGGCGGCGAGCGCGTCGTCGGCCTGCGCGCGGCGACGGCCGATCTTCATGCTCGGCGAATCGTCGATGACGACGATCGCGACGTCCTTTTGCGGCGCCCGCGCCTCGCGCACCAGCGACGGATCGAGCAGGATGAGCAAAAGCAAGGCCAAGCCGGCGGCGCGCCACGCGAGGCCGCGCGCGCGCCTGAACGCGCCGAGCGCCAGGATCGCCGCCGCAGCGAG
>JAATGI010000302.1 GCA_015654725.1 Rhodospirillales bacterium | reverse complement strand
TTCGGCCTTGCCGGCGCCGACGAGCGTATGCAGTTCGTCGATAAAGACGATGATCTCGCCCGCCGCCGCGGTGATCTCGGCGAGCACGGCCTTCAAGCGCTCCTCGAACTCGCCGCGGAACTTGGCGCCGGCGATCATCGAACCGAGATCGAGCGCCAGCAGGCGCTTTTCCTTCAACGAGTCCGGCACGTCGCCATTGATGATGCGGAGCGCCAGGCCCTCGACGATCGCGGTCTTGCCGACGCCCTGCTCGCCGATCAGCACCGGGTTGTTCTTGGTCCGGCGCGACAGGACTTGCACGGTGCGGCGGATTTCCTCGTCGCGGCCGATCACCGGATCGAGCTTGCCGTCGCGCGCGGCTTGGGTCAGGTCGCGCGCGTATTTCCTCAGGGCGTCATAGCCCTCTTCGGCCGAGGCCGCATCGGCCTTGCGGCCCTTGCGGATGTCCTCGATCGCGCGATTGAGATTCTGGGCGTTGATTCCGGCCGCGGCGAGCGCCTGCGCGGCGGGACTGCCCTTCGCCAAGGCGAGGGCGAGCAACAGCCGCTCGGCGGTGACATAGGAATCGCCCGCCTTGTCGGCGATCTTTTCGACCTCGGCGAAGAGGCGATTCATTTCCGGCGAGAGATAAACCTGGCCCGAGCCGCCCTCGACTCGCGGCAGCTTGTCGAGCGCCGCCTCGGCCGCGAGCCGCACCTGGTTCGGATCGCCGCCGGCGGCGCGGATCAGATTGGCCGCCAGGCCTTCCTTGTCGTCGATCAGAACCTGGAGGAGATGTTCGGGCGTGAACTGCTGGTTGCCGCGGCGCTGCGCCAGCATCTGCGCGGCCTGGACAAAGCCCTTCGACCGCTCGGTATATTTTTCAAAATCCATCGGCACCCCTTTCGACCGGCACGCCAATCCCTCTTGGAGGCGATCGGCGGGCCCTCACGAATCGATATGGGTTTGCCCGGCGCCCGCGCAAGACGCGGCCGGCAAAAAAGCGCGGTTCCGAAACGCCCCGCCGGCCCGTGCCGGCGCGACGCGGTTCAGCCCTGAGGAATCTCGGGATCGCTCGGCGGCGCCACGGTGGACACCGATTCCGCCGGGCCTTGATCGTCGGTATCCCCCTCCGGCCCCATGCCCATTTCCGTATCCGCCGGCGTCATGGGACGCGGCGCGGAGAGCGGATTGCCCTGTCCGTCCGCGTTCATGATGCGGAAATAATGCTCGGCATGCTGGTAAAGATTCTCGGCGGCGATGCGATCGCCCGACGTCGCCGCCTCGCGGGCCATCGCCACGTAACGCTCGAACACTTGATAGGCATTGCCGCGAATCTTCACGCTGGGACCGCTGGAATCGAAGGTTTGCATTCGATTCGGCAGACGTGGGCGATTGCCATTGTTGTTATTGTTCTGCTGGTGCCCGCCGCCACCATTATTTCGATTCCGCGACCGCTTATTCTGGCCGGGTCTCATGCCACCTTTGAAATCGCGATACGACATCATCGATGATTTGGTTCTTTCGCTGAATCCCCATTTTTGGTCCGCTCCGCGCGGACCATACGATTCCGGTAGGGGATATTGACCGTCGCCTTTTTGGCGCGGAGCCTACGGCTCCTTCTCATCAATCACACACCCTAGATAGATCGGGTTCGTTTTCCAACTGTTTTTTTGCCCACAACCGTTTCATTTGAATAATTTACCACGTTTTGTTCGCTTGACGAAAACAAGACACCGCGCAACACCCGCCAAATCAGCGCGGCAGCCCTGCAAGATCAGTCCGCTTGCCGCCATGATCGCGGCCACCGCGTCGGCTTGGCCGAAACCGATTTCGAGCGCCGCGAAACCCGATGGCTTCAACAGTCGCGCCACATCCCCGGCCAATGACCGATAAGCCTCGAGCCCATCGGCGCCACCGTCCAATGCCCGCCGCGGATCGTGGTCGGCGATTTCGGGCGTAAGTCCCGCGAGTTCGCCAGATTTGATATAGGGTGGGTTGGCGAGAATTACATCGGCCGGCGCCGCGATCGCCGCGCCCCAATCGCCGGCGATGAAGCAGGCGCGCGCGGTGAGGCCGAGCGCGGCGGCGTTGGCCCGTGCCATCGCCGCGGCGCCCGGCAGGAGATCGATCCCGATCCCGGTGGCGCGCGGCAATTCTGTCAGCAGCGCCAGCAACAACGCGCCGCTCCCGGTGCCGAGATCAATGACGCGAAGCGGCGCCGCGCGGTCGGGAATATGGGCGAGCGCCGCCTCGATCAAGGTCTCGCTGTCGGGCCTGGGGTCGAGTGTGTCGGGCGAGAGCGCGAAATCGAGGCTCCAGAATTCGCGCTTGCCGGCGATCCGGGCATAAGGCTCGCGCCGGAGCCGCCGCGCCACCAGAACGGCGAACCGGGTTTGCTCGGCGTCGGAAATCTCGCGGTCGGCCGGAAGCAGCGCCGACGAATCAACGCCGAGCGCCAGCGCCAGAAGCAGCCGGGCCTCCCGGCGCGGCGCCTCGATCCCGGCGGCGGCGAGCCGCGCCGTCGCATCGGCCATAAGATCGGCGGCGGTGACGATCGCGATCATTCCTCGGCCGCCAGTTTTTCGGCGTGATCCTCGGAAATGAGCGGATCGACGATCTCGTCGAGCGCCTCGCCCGACATCACCTTGTCGATCTTGTAGAGCGTCAGATCGATGCGATGGTCGCTGACGCGGCCTTGCGGGAAATTATAGGTGCGGATGCGCTCCGAACGATCGCCGGTGCCGACCTGGCTCTTGCGCGAGGCGGCGCGCTCGGCCGCGATCTGCTGGCGCTGGCGCTCATAGAGCCGCGCCCGCAGCACCTTCATCGCCTTGGACTTGTTCTTGTGCTGCGATTTCTCGTCCTGCTGCGACACCACGAGGCCGGTCGGAAGGTGGGTGATGCGCACGGCGCTATCGGTGGTATTGACCGACTGGCCGCCGGGGCCGCTG
>JAATGI010000222.1 GCA_015654725.1 Rhodospirillales bacterium | reverse complement strand
TGGCGCTCCAAGGCGCCGCTGATTTTCCGCACCACGCCGCAATGGTTCATCTCGATGGCGACCAACGGTTTGCGCGAGGTCGCTCTCGCCGCCATCGACGCGACGGCATTCTTTCCGCCGCAAGGCCGCAACCGGCTCCGTTCGATGATCGAGGCGCGGCCCGATTGGTGCATCTCGCGCCAGCGTGCCTGGGGCGTGCCGATCGCGGTGTTCGTCGAGAAGGCGACGGGCGAGCCGCTGCGCGATCAGGCCGTGATCGACCGCATCGCCGCGGCGTTCGAGGCGCGCGGCGCCGATGCCTGGTACGACACGCCGGCGCGCGAATTCCTCGGCCCCGGCCGCGATCCGGCCGATTACGAGCAAGTCTTCGACATTGTCGATGTCTGGTTCGAAAGCGGCTCGACCCACGGCTTCGTCTTGAAGGAGCGCGCCGATCTTGGCTGGCCCGCCGACCTTTATCTCGAAGGCTCGGACCAGCATCGCGGCTGGTTCCATTCCTCGCTCCTCGAATCCTGCGGCACGCGCGGCCGGGCACCCTTCGACGCGCTTTTGACTCATGGCTTCGTGCTCGACGAGCAGGGCCGGAAAATGTCGAAATCGCTCGGCAACATTGTCGCACCCCAGGATGTGGTGGCGCAGCACGGCGCCGATATTTTGCGGCTCTGGGTGGTGGCGTCGGATTTCACCGCCGATCTCAATCTCGGTCCCGAGATTTTGAAGCGCAACATCGACGCCTATCGCCGCTTCCGCAACACGCTGCGCTATCTCCTGGGGTCGCTCGCCGATTTTTCGCCCGAGGAGCGGATTGCCCGCGGCGCGATGCCGGAATTGGAGCGCTGGCTCTTGCACCGGCTCGCCGAACTCGATCAAACCGTGCGCGGCGCCGCCGAGAGTTACGATTTTCACGCCATGTTCACGGCCCTCCATAATTTCTGCGCGCTCGATCTCTCGGCATTCTATTTCGATGTGCGCAAGGACGCGCTCTATTGCGACGCGCCGTCGTCGCCGCGGCGTCGCGCGGTGCGGGCCACGCTCGATCTCGTGTTCGATCATCTGTCGTGCTGGCTGGCGCCGATCCTGTGCTTCACTGCCGAGGAGGCGTGGCTCACCCGATACAGCGAGACGGCGGAAAGCAGCGTCCATCTCGAAACCTATCGCGCGGTGCCGGACGATTGGCGCAATCTAGAACTGGCGAAAAAGTATGGGCTCCTTCGCGATGTGAGGCGTGTCGTCACCGGCGCCCTCGAGCTGGAACGCGCGGAAAAACGCATCGGATCGAGCCTGCAGGCGACGGCGACGATCTATGTGGGCGACGATTATCGCGACGCGCTGCATGGGGTCGATCTCGCGGAACTGTGTATCGTTTCGGACGTTCGCGTCGCCCATGGCGCGGCGCCGGCGGGGGCCTTCGCGCTCGGCGAGGTGCCCGGTATCGCGGTCGAGGTGGCGGCGGCGCCGGGCGCGAAATGCCAACGCTGTTGGCGGGTGCTGCCCGAGGTCGGTCATCAGCACGACCATGACGATCTCTGCGCCCGCTGCGCCGATGCGGTGGGTCCGGTCACGGCCGAAAGCCACGCTTGATGCTGGGCCGGGGGCTTGCGCTCGCGATCGTGGTGGTGATCGCGGATCAGCTCGCCAAGATCTGGATTCTGGCTTTTTTCGCCGGCGCGCCGTCTGGAATCCACGCTTGGACCGTGATTCCACGCTATTTCAACCTGGTGTTGACCTGGAATCGTGGCATCAGCTTCGGCATGTTCAACGGCGACGAGGGGGTCGGCGCCATCGTCTTTGTCGGCCTGGCGGCGGCGATCGTGGCGGGCTTGTTGTGGTGGCTCGTGCGCGTCCAGAGCCTGCTTCTGGCGTTGGCGATCGGTTTCATCGTCGGCGGCGCGGTCGGCAACGCCTTGGACCGGATCGCGCGCGGCGCGGTTGTCGATTTTCTCGACTTTCACGTCGGACAATGGCATCCCTTTGCCTTCAATCTGGCCGACGCGGCGATCAGCGTCGGCGTCGGGCTTTTGATCGTGGACGGAATTTGGGGTCGGCGGGGCAACGAGACAGACTAGGGGAGAAGGAGTCGTTCGCGGATGCGTAATTGGTGGTTGCTGTTGAGCGTCGTGGCGCTGGCGCCGGTTGCCCTGTCCGGCTGTAGCGCGATCAAATCCGCCATGGGCACGGAAAAGGTCGTGCCCAACGAATTCGACGTGGTGCAGAACGCGCCGCTGGCGATACCGCCCGATTTCGCGTTGCGGCCGCCCCAACCGGGCGCCCAGCCGACTCAGAATATTGCCACCTCGACCGAAGCGAAGGAGACCATCTTCCGCGCCGGCGATCAGCAAGCCGGCCTGCCGGCGCCCGCCGCGCAACGAAGCGCCGGCGAGGACGATATTCTGCGCGCCGCCGGCGCCGCCGGCGCCGCCCCGAACATCCGCGATGTCGTCAATCGCGAATCCATCGAATCGCAGCCCTTCGACCGGAGCTTCGTCGATCAGCTCATTTTCTGGCGCGACCCCTATCAGAAGGAAGAGCAAAAGGAACTGCTCGATCCGATGAAGGAAGCGGAGCGGCTGCGCCAGAAGAACGCCGGCGAAGCCACCGTCGCCTCGCAATTCTCAAGCCCACCGACGATCGATCGCAAGTCGGACACGGGCGGCTTCTTCAGCCGACTTTTCTGATTTTCGCCGTCGATCGCGGGATCGTCCGGCCGGGAGAACGCCATGCCGAAATCGGCAATCATGCTTGCCGCGCTGATCGTTGCCGCGCTCGGCGTCGGCGCGAGCGAAGCCGGCGCGCAAGGGCTCGCCGCCGACGGCTTCACGCTCGCCAACGGCCTCGAAGTCGCGGTGCTGCCCGATCATCGCGCGCCGATCGTGGTGCAGATGGTCTGGTACAAGGTTGGCGCCGCCGACGAGACGCCGGGTAAATCCGGCATCGCGCATTTCGTCGAGCATCTCATGTTCAAAGGCACCAAGGACATGGCGCCGGGCGAATTCGCCAAGACCGTGGCGGCGAACGGCGGCGAGGAAAACGCCTTCACCAGCCACGACTACACCGCCTATTACATCACCCTCGCCGCCGACCGCCTGCCGCTCGCCATGCGGCTCGAAGCCGACCGCATGGCCAATCTGGTCTTGAGCGACGCGGTGGTGCTGCCGGAGCGCGAGGTCATCATCGAGGAGCGGCGCAGCCGCATCGACAATTCGCCTCAAGCGCTGTTCGACGAGCAGATCGACGCGGCGCTCTACATGAACGAGCACTATCATATCCCGACCATCGGCTGGGAAGGGGAGATGCACGGCCTCACCACCGCGGACGCGACCGCGTTTTATCGCGCCTGGTACGCGCCCAATAACGCCGTGCTGGTGGTGGCGGGCGACGTCAAGACCGATCAGGTCAAGGCGCTGGCGGAAAAATATTTCGGCCCGCTGCCGCAACGCCCGGTGCCCGACCGCGTCCGTTTCGCGGAGCCGCCGAAGGTGGCGTCGACGCGGCTCGCGATGACCAGTCCGCTCGCCGGCACCGCCAGTTGGAGCCGCTCCTATCTGGCGCCGAGCTATCGCCTGGGCAAGACCGAGGAGGCCTATCCGCTCGAAGTGCTGACGGAGATTTTGGGCGGCTCTGCGACCTCGCGGCTCTATCGCGATATGGTGCTGGACAAGCAATTGGCGCTCGGCGCCGGCGCCGATTACGACGCCCAGATGCTGGGCTTGAGTACCTTCACCCTTTTCGCCACGCCGAAAAAGGACAAGGCCGCCGAGGTCGAGGCCGAGATGGATCGCCAGATCGACGCCCTGATCAAGGACGGGGTCACGCAAATCGAGCTCGACAGCGCGAAAAAGCGCCTGGCGGCGCGGCGGCTTTACGCCCAGGACAGTCTCCAAGGCCCGGCGCGCATGGTCGGCGAGACGCTCGCGATCGGGCGCACGCTCGACGATGTCAAGGCTTGGCCCGAACGCATCGCCGCCGTCACCGTCGACCAAGTGAACGACGCGGCGCGCTCGGTCCTCGACAACCGCGTCGCCGTGACCGGATTGCTGCTGCCCGAGCCCAATCTCGAGGCATCGTCGCCGCTGACGCGGCCGCGCGCGACGGAGTCGGTGCAATGAGCCGCGGCTTCCGGGTCGCCGCCGGCTTCGCACTGGCGCTTTTTCTCTCGGCACCCGCCCACGCCCTGACCGTCGAGCCGGTCACCAGCCCCGGCGGCGTCACCGCCTGGCTGGTGGAGGATCATTCCCTGAAGATCGTGAGCCTGCGGCTCACCTTTCGCGGCGGTTCGGCGCTCGATCCCGGGGGCAAGGAAAGCCTCGCCAATTTGGGCTCGGGCCTGCTCGATGAAGGCGCCGGCGATCTCGACAGCGCCACCTTCCATGCCCGGCTCGAGGCGTTGACCGCGTCCTTCGACGCCGAGGCCAATCCCGACATGTTCACCTTGTCCTCGCGGGTCCAGACCGAGGATCTCGACGGCACCGTCGACCTGTTGCATCTCGCCTTGACCGCGCCGCGCTTCGACGCCGAGCCGGTCACGCGCGTCAAGAACGACGCCCTCGCCGAGATCGCCGAGGTCGACGGCAATCCCGACGAGATCGCCGATGTGCTGTGGCGCAAGAGCGCGTTCGGCGATCACCCCTATGGCCGTTCCTGGCTCGGCTCGCCCGACAGCATCGGGCGCATCGAGCCGCGGGATTTGCGCGACTTCATGCAGCAGCGCATGGCGCGCGACAATGTCATTGTCGGCGTCGTCGGCGACATCGCGCCGGCCGCGCTCAAGACGCTCTTGGATAAGCTGTTCGCCGGCCTGCCCGCCCATGCGGCGCCCGACACGGTGCCGAACGTGGTGGCGGCGACCTCGACCGAGGTGATGTTGTCGCGCCTGCCGATCCCGCAAAGCGTCGCGGTGTTCGGCGCGCCCGGCATCGCGCGCAAGGATCCGGATTGGTACGCGGCGGTGCTGGTCATGCATATCCTGGGCGGCGGCGGCTTCGACGCGAGGCTCACCGAGGAAGTGCGGGTGAAGCGCGGCCTCGCCTACAGCGTCGATCTCGATCTCGATCCCATGGATCACGCGCCGCTCATCCTGGGCGACGTCGCCACCCGCAACGCCAAGGTCGCCGAGTCGATCGAGGTGATCCGCGACCAAGTGCGGCGCATGCGCGATGACGGGCCGACCGACGCCGAATTGCAGGCGGCCAAGACCTATGTCACCGGCTCGTTTCCGCTCGATCTCACCTCGAGCCTGCGCATCTGCTGGCTTCTGGTGACGATCCAGCGCGACCAACTCGGGATCGATTATTTCGATCGCCGCAACGCGCTGTTCGAACAGGTGACGCTCGATCAGGCGAAGCGCGTCGCCAAGCGGATCCTCGATCCCGACAAGCTCTTTTTCCTGGTCGTCGGCGATCCCGAAACCCTGCCCGGCGTCAAGCCCGCGCCGAAGCTGGAATAGACGGGTCTTCTTGCTCATCGCCCCTCCCCTCAAAGGTGGGGGGAGGAGCAATCGCAGCGCTTGGCGCGACTCGGAACAGTCAGGCACAGTGGCGCCATGCCTATCCGTCAATTGCCGCCCGATCTGGTCAATCGCATCGCCGCCGGCGAGGTGATCGAGCGCCCCGCCGCCGCGGTGAAGGAACTGGTCGAGAATTCGATCGATGCCGGCGCGTCGCGGATCGCGATTACCTTGCGCGAGGGCGGCCAGGCACTGATCGCCGTCGCCGATGACGGCGACGGCATGGACGCGGATGAATTGTCGCTCGCGGTCGAGCGCCATTGCACCTCGAAGCTGCCGGACGGCGATCTTCTGCATATCGCGAGCCTGGGGTTTCGCGGCGAGGCGCTGCCCTCGATCGGCGCGGTGAGCCGCATGACCGTCGCGAGCCGCAAGCGCGGCGCCGCCGCGGTCAAGCTATCGCTCGAAGGCGGCGTCAAGAGCGCGGTCGAGCCGGCCTCGCTCAATGCCGGCACCCGGGTCGAGGTGCGCGACCTGTTTTTCGCCACACCGGCCCGGCTCAAATTCTTGAAATCGGCGCGGGCCGAGCGCGACGCCGCGGTCGACGCGGTCGAGCGCCTCGCCATGGCCTATCCGGCGATCGCCTTCAGCGTGACCGGCGACGACGAGCGCGAATTGCTGCGCCTCGACGCGGCGCCGAGCCTGCTGCCGGCCGAGGCGCGGCGCGAGCGCCTCGCCCAGATCATTTGCCGCGACTTCGCCGATAACGCGGTCGCGATCGAGGCCCAGCGCGAAGGTTTTC
>JAATGI010000358.1 GCA_015654725.1 Rhodospirillales bacterium | reverse complement strand
GTCGCCGGCGACGTCGGAAATCGCCAGCGTCACCACCCGCGCCGGATAAGCCGCAGCCGCGAGACGGCCGCCCTTGATCGCCGAGAGATGTTTTCTCACGCAATTGATTTCGCCGATGGTGGCGCCCGATTTCAATAGCGCGCGCGTGACTTCCTGCTTGTCTTCAAGGCCGAGGCCTGGCGCCGGCAACGCCATCAAGGCCGAGCCGCCGCCCGAGGCCAGGAACAGCACCAGATCGTCGGCGGTGAGACCGCGCACCATATCGAGGATGCGCGCCGCCGCGTCTTGGCCTGTCTGATCGGGAACCGGATGGCTCGCCTCGATCACGGTGATGCGCTCGCACGGACAGCCATGGCCGTGACGGGTCACGACCAGGCCCGACAGCGGACCCGGCCGATTTTCCTCGACCGCGATCGCCATCGCCGCGGCCGCCTTGCCGGCGCCGACCACGATGGTGTGGCCTTTGGGCGGCGCCGGCAGATGCGGCGGCAGGCACGCCGCCGGCATCGCCGCGTCGATGGCGGCGGTAAGCAGGGATTTGAGGAAGGAGCGGGGATCGACGACTGACATACCCAGCCACAATAGTTTCTTCGTCGTCCCTGCGAAAGCCGGGACCCAGGAAAAACGCACGTCGTTTGCCCCTGGAGTCCCGCTTTCGCGGGAATGACGGCGAAGAATCATTCAAATTCCGCCAGCCGACATTTAGGATGCCGCTATGTCCCTGCTCGGTCCCGACGATCCGCCGCCCTTCGAGGAAATACCCGGCGACGCGCCGGTGCTGTTGGTTTGCGACCATGCCAGCCGGCGTGTGCCGCGCGCGCTCGACGGGCTGGCCCTGCCTTCGGCGCGGCTCGAGGAACATATCGGCTGGGATATCGGCGCGGCGGCGGTGACGCGGCTGCTGGCGCCGCTGCTCGGCGCGGCGGCGGTGCTGTGTGGCTATTCCCGCCTTGTGATCGATTGCAACCGCGATCTCGCCGATCCGAGCTCGATCGCGTCGGCCAGCGACGGCGTGGTGGTTCCCGGCAACCGCGACCTCTCGCCCGAGGCGCGCGTGCTCCGGCGCGATGAAATCTTCGCGCCTTATCACGCCGCGATCACGGCGCGGCTCGATCGGATTCGCAAAGCTGGCCATGGGCCCGCCGTCATTTCGATCCACAGTTTCACGCCGGTGATGCAGGGCTTCGCCCGGCCCTGGCATGTCGGCATTCTCTGGGACGACGATCCGCGTATCGCCGTGCCGCTTCTGGCGGCGCTCCGCACCGAGCCGGGCCTCACTGTCGGCGACAACCAGCCTTATTCGGCGCGCGATCCGGTCGGCTATACCGTGGAGCACCACGCCCAGAGAAGGGGCTTGGCGCATGTCGCGATCGAGCTGCGCCAGGATTTGATCGCCGCCGACGCCGGCGCGCGCGACTGGGCCGAACGTCTGGCGCGGGTGCTCAAACCGATTCTGGCCACTGCCCGGTGACCGACACCGCGATTATCGACGGCCATCATCACATCTGGCGGCGCGACGATCTGCCCTGGCTGGCGGGTCCGACGGCGCCGCGCATCTTCGGCCCTTATGAGGCGCTGCGCCGCGACTATCCAATCGAGGAATTCCGCGCCGATCTCGCCGGCACCGGCGTGGTCGCCTCGGTCTATGTGCAGACCAACTGGCCGGCGGCGAAGGCGCTCGACGAGGTCGCCTGGGTGCAGGCCGTCGCCAATGCCACCGGCTGGCCCCACGCCATCGTCGGCTATGCCGATCTGGCATCGCCCGGCGTCGCTGCGCTGCTCGATGCCGAGCAGCGACATCCTCGGCTACGCGGCATCCGTCAGCAGCTTCATTGGCACCAGAAGGAGCAATACCGCTTCGCCGCGCGCGCCGATCTCGTAGCCGATCCGGCCTGGCGGCGCGGCTTTGCCGAGCTGGCGTCGCGTGGGCTGCTGTTCGAGTTACAAATCTTCACCGCGCAGATGGCGCTCGGCGCCGATCTCGCGCGCGACTTTCCCGACACGATTATCGTTCTCGATCATGCCGGCATGTTGGAGGACACTTCGCCCCAGGGTTGGGCGGCATGGCGCCACGGCCTGCGGCGGCTGGCCGATTGTCCCAACGTCCATGTCAAACTGTCGGGGCTCGGCACCTTCATTCATCGCTCAACGGTCGCGGATATGCGGCCGATCGTGCGCGAGACGGTCGATCTGTTCGGCGCCGACCGCTGCCTCTGGGGTTCCAACTTTCCGATCGAGAAACTATGGACGCGCTATGCCGGCCTTGTCGGCAATGTCCGCGCGGCGCTCGCCGATTTCGCGCCCTCGGACCGGCGCAAGATTCTTGGCGAAACGGCGGCGCGGCTTTATCGCCTGACCTTGTGACAGCCTGGACGCCGCGCCGATTTGCTTTTAGCTTGCGGGAAATAACGGGAGGAAGACCATGATCAAGAGCAAGGACCGCATCCTGACCACGCATGCCGGCAGCCTGCCGCGCGGGGAGCCACTCGGCTCGATGCTGATCGACCAGGAAGCCGGCAAGCCAGTGGACGCGGCCAAACTGAAAGACGCCATCGAGACCCGCGTCACGCACGTGCTGAAAAAGCAGGTCGAGGCGGGCGTCGACAAGGCCAATGACGGCGAGCAGGGCCGCGTCGGCTTCCAGACCTATGTGCCGCAACGGATGAGCGGCTTCGACGGCGTCTCGCAGCGGCCCTATGGCCAGGATTGGGTTACCTTCCCGCAATTCAACGAGCGCTTCTTTCAGCGCCTGCCGCCTAAGGTCGGCAAGGTGTTCGGCGCGCCCCAGGCCGTCGCCGACATCAAGTATCACGGCCAGGACCTGATCAAGACCGAGATCGAGCGCTACCAAAGGCTGAGCGCGCCGGTGCGGGCGAATGTCTCTGAATTCTTCATGAACGCGGCCTCGCCCGGGATCATCGCCGCGACCATGCTCAACGCGCATTACGCCAGCTACGAGGCCTATCTCGACGCCATCGCGCGCGAGATGAGCATCGAATACGAAGCCGTGGTCAACGGCGGCTTCATCCTGCAGATCGACGCGCCCGACCTCGCCATGGAACGCACCCTGCTGTTCCAAGACAAGTCCGACGCCGAATTCGCCAAGATCGTCGAACTCCATGTCGCGACCTTGAACAAGGCGCTCGCCAATATCCCGGCCGATCGCGTGCGGCTCCATGTCTGCTGGGGAAATTGGGAAGGCCCGCATGTTCATGACGTGGCGATGGAGGTGATTCTGCCGGCGCTTTATCAGGCCAAGGTCGGCGCGCTCGGCCTCGAATTCGGCAATTCGCGCAAGCACCACGAAACCGCGGCGATCAGGAAACACAAGCTGCCCGACCGGATGACGCTGATCGCGGGCGTGATCGATTCGAAGAGCAACATGGTCGAGCATCCCGAAGTCGTGGCGCAGCGCATCGAGGCCGTGGTCGGCGCGGTGGGCGATC
>JAATGI010000251.1 GCA_015654725.1 Rhodospirillales bacterium | reverse complement strand
GTGCCGGGCGTGTTCGCGGGCAGGAACGCCTCGGCGACATGCTTGCCGGCGATCGCCGATTTGAGATTGGCGATGTCGCGCGCCACCTGCGCCTGGCCGGTATAGCGCAGCGGGCCGACGACATGCGGCCGGCCGCCGGGAATCACCGGCTGGCGGTAATTGAGCTCGAAATATCCTGGGAATTTGCGCTTGTCGCGCTCGATCATGCTGAGGAGATATTGCTCCTCGCCCGCCGCCACCGGACGCAATTCGAGGCCCGAGACCCGGTCCATCACATAATTGGTGAAATTGGTCTTGCCGAACTCGCCGTCATTGACGCTGTCGAGGCCACAAGCGACCTGTTTCGCGACGATGTCGCCGACCGCGGCCGGCAGCGCCGCGTCGAGCGCCGCGCGGTCGACGGGCCGGCCCTCGTTGCGGGCGGCCAGAACCGCGCGCAAATTCTCCGGTCGCGGCAGCGAGCCGGCATGGGTGGTGAGAATGCGGTTGTCGCCGCGCATGAGCTGCATGGATGGTTCCTCCCGGTCGGCCGCGACTATGCCCGATCTTCCCGCCGCGCCGCCAAGGCGAATCGCGCGATGCAGGGGTGCGGCTAAGGCTTATTGGGCGAGGTAGACGTTGGTGGCGTTATTGGAGGTCGAGGAACCCGAACAACTAAGGGTGTATTCGAAATCGTTATAGTCCTTGTCGTCGGTGTACCAGCCCATGTCGTTCCAATAGTAGGTGATATAGGTGTTGGTCAATTCGGCGCAGCTGAAGGTCGCGTCGGTCGGCAACGAACTGAAACAGCTTCCCGTGACAGGCGGCGTGTTATTCGCCGGCGCGGAGGACGAGAGCTTGGTCTGGAGCGAGCAATTCTGCGTCACCGCGGTGTAGCCCGAGACGTTGCCGGAATAGTCGGATGGCGGCGATAGCGTCGAGAAGAACCATTGCTCGTGCCCGTAGCACTGGGCGTAGGTGGTCAAAGCGGGAGTCGATGCCTCCTCGTATTGCGTGCAGCCATACCATCCCGAGTTGGTGCCGGTGGTGTTCTGCAGGGCGAAACCGACTTTCGTCGACGAACTGCTGGCGGGGATCGAAAAGCTCGACGGGTTCGTGCCGACGTTCGAGGCGATTTTTTGACTTGAGGTAAACGTGGAGGGATTGGGCGTGGAACCATCGCTGGGCACCAAGTAATACCAGATCGTGTTGGTGTCGCCGGCGTCGGAATTGAAATCCGTGGCGTCCACGTTGATCGATACCGGCGGATTGATCGCGACCGCCGTGGCGGAGACCGGGATGGTCGCGTAGAGGATCCGCATGAAGCTCGGCACGATCTTGCCGGTCGCCGACACCGTCACGGCATAGCCTTGATTATTGCCGGTGGTGACCTGGGCGGCGGAGACGCTCGAGGTGATCGAGCCGCTATGCGGCGGCAGCAACGCTTCGTTGGCGGTCAGATAGTTACCGGCCACCGTGGTCGCGTTCGAGCTGGTCGCACTGCTGGAATAGACGGCCGCGCCCGACAGCGCGGCGGAATCGACGGTGGCTTGCAACCTGGTCTTGAAATATTCGAGCCGGGTGTAATCGGTCGCGGCGCCGATGACCATGATGAGCGGAATCGCCAGCAGCGCGAAGATCATGGCGATGGCGCCGTCGCGGTTTCGCGCCACGGCGTGGATCGGGGTCCGGCGGCGCGCAAGTCGGCCTGTTGCAGAGGCCCGGTCGGTCGGTTCGGTCATGGGTTTCGCGTCAGGGCGCGTAGGCGATGGTCTTGTTGCGTCGCGGCCGCGCGTAGCCGGCGGTGGTGAAGGTGAAGCTCGACCCCAAGAGGAAATGGAACTTCGGCGTGAAGGTATAGGCGGTTTGCACCACGATGACGCTATCGCCGGAACTCGGCACCAGCGCCGACGCCAAGGTGGTGGCGCTCTGTCCGCCCGAGAACGAGCCGCAATCCTTGGTCCAATCGACGGCGTTCGTGCCCGACGTATTGGTGACGCTCTGGACCTCCGCGGTCAGGCCGGAGGTCGAATAGGGCGCCAGTGTGTAAGCGACGCCGGTGCAAAAGTCGGCGGTCATGGTGCCGCCGGAGGCGGTCGGGCTCTGCTGCGAAACCAGGCTGGCGAGCGTCGGCGCGGTGGTATCGAATCGCATCCGCGCGCGAATCAAATTCGTCACCTCGTAGGTGCCGATGAACATCGTCAAGATGATCGGCGCCAGCAGCGCGAACTCGACCGAGGCGGCGCCGGCGCGCGCACGCGCGAACGAGTGCATGAAGCGGGTAAGCCACATCAGAAGGGCTCGTTCTCGAAGGCCAGGCTGGACAGAATCTGCGTGCTCGAGCCGAAATATTTGGTCACGAGCGGGATCAGATAGCTGCGGCTATAGACCACCTGCACCAAGACATATTGGCCCGCGGTGCCGCCCGCGACGGCGGTCGGATAGGTGCTGAAATTGGTGTAGTCGCCGCTGCTGCCCGCGAGCGTCGCCGACAGCGAACCAAAGCTCGAGGCCGTCTGGATGCGATATTGCAGATTGCCGCAACTCATAAAAATGCCGACTTCATTGCACAGTTGCGTGGCGAAGGACGTGCCGCCATTTTGCGCCTGGCCGGTGAGGGTGAGGCGCGCGGCGTCGCGCGTGGCGTTGTCCAGTTGCGCCTGCATGAACAGAACGAGTCCGTTCTCGACGATGCCCGAGATCAGCAGCATGAACAGCGGCACCAACGCCGCCAATTCCACGGTCGTGACGGCGCCCGTGTCGCGCAGCAACCGGCGCAATGCGCGGGCGAAGCGCCCGCCGCGTGCCGGAACGGCCGCGCGCGATGGCTCAGGGCTGTGATTTCGTTTCAACACGGGCTTGGCACTCTCGGACGAACTCGCTAATAGATGCCGTGCAGTCTACGGAAAGTTTGGTTAAAAAATCCCTTACTTATTCCGCACGCTCGGGCGTGGAAAAATTGCGACAGGGCGCTTTGTCCCGATGAAATTCATTTGCGATGCCTCGGATACGCTAACCTGGTTTCGCCTCGAGAACGACGCCGAGGCGGCGCGCGAGTCGCAGATCATGGCTCACGCCGTGGAAAAGTACTTCCGCAACGAATGGGAAAAGGCGGCGCGCACCCATCGGCCGGCGTCGCAACGCGTGATCGAGCAGAATATCGGTCTCAATGCTCATATCCAGCGTGAGATGCCGCTGTTCCTCACCTTGCGCGACGGCACCGGCAACGGGCTGGTGACGGCGATGCTGCCGCCGCGCGGCGTCGAGGATGCCGGTTTTCGCCCGATCGTCGTCGGCGCCCACAACGCCGATCCCTACCCGGCCCATGGTGAAGCGATCCGCAAGCTCGCCGAGCATTTCGGGCTCGCGCTCGACCGCGACCGCTGTTTCCCCTATCGCCGCGGCTAAATTCTATTCCGCCGGCGCCGGCGGCAAATCGGCGAACTCATAGTCGCGCGGCCGGACGCGACGCGTGCGCCAGCGATATTCGAAAGCATAGCCCGGCCAGTTGGTGGTGATGCGGCCGTTGGCTTGCTTGAAATAGGTGACGCAGCTGCTCATCGCCTGCACCGTGGTCGACAGCCGGCGCTGGAGCTCGGCGACAAAGCGGGCTTGCGCGTCGGCGCGCACGTTCATGAAGGCCGCGCCACGCGCCTCGAGCGCGCGGATGCAATCGACGATGTAGCGCGATTGGCATTCCAGCATATAGATGATGCTGGTGATGGCATTGGTGTTGGGCCCGTAGAGCATGAAGAAATTGGGGAAGCCCGCCACGGTGATGCCGAGAAAGGCCTCGGCGCCCTCGCGCCACGCCTCGTTCAAGTTCTTGCCGCCGAGGCCGGCGATGCGCATCGGCTGGAGATAGTCCGTCGGCGTGAAGCCGGTGCCGTAGATGATGGCATCGACCGGGTAGAGCTTGCCGTCGCGCGTGCGCAAGCCCGCGGCGGTGACCGCTTCGATCGGCGTGTCGATCACCGTGACATTAGGCCGGACGAGGGCGTCGTACCATTCGTTCGACACGAGTTGGCGCTTGCAGCCGATCGGGAAATCGGGCGTCAGCTTGCGGCGCAATTCCGGGTCGGCGATCTTGGCTTCGAGCATGCGGCGGAATCCGGCTTCGCCCTTGAGCCGCGCGCCGGGGCGCCACTTGCGCCGCCACACGAACTTCTCGAAGGCGAGATAGATTTTGAGCCGCGCCAGGCCGCGCAACCGGCGGCGGCGTTGCAGCCGGACGTCCCAGGCGCCGTTGCCGGGGAAAATGCTTTTCGGCAGCACATATTGCGGCGTGCGCTGGAACAGATAGAGCCGTTTCGCCTCGGCCGCGAGTTTGGGCACGAATTGCACCGCGCTGGCGCCGTTGCCGATCACGGCGACGGCCTTGCCCTCGGGCGAAAAATCGCGGTCCCAGCGCGCGGAGTGAAATTGCGCGCCGCGAAAATCGGCGCGGCCGGGAAAGTCCGGAATTTTGACGCGATTGAATAGGCCGACGGCGGAAATCAGGATGGGCGTTTCGATGCGCTCGCCGGACGCGGTCTCGATTTCCCACAGCGCGCGCCGCTCGTCGAACCGAGCGCCCGCGACCTCGGTGTTGAAGCGGACATGCGGCAGGAGATCGTGGCGCGCGACCACATGCTTGATATAGGCGAGGATTTCGGGCTGGGGCGCGAACGTCGTGCTCCACTCGTAATTCTGATCATAGGAAAACGAATAGATGCGCGAGACCACGTCGCACGCGGCGCCGGGATAGGCATTGTCACGCCACACGCCGCCGACATCGGTCGCGCGTTCGAGAATGACGAAATCGTGCCGGCCCGCGTTTTTGAGCGCGATCGCGGCGGCGATACCGCCGAAACCGCAGCCGATAATGACGATCGGATACCGCGTCACACCGTCAACCCGCCGTCGCAGACGATGGTCTGTCCGGTGACCATGGACGCGCCGAAGCCGAGAAACACGATGATCTCCGCGATCTCCGCCGGATCGGCGCGGCGCTTCAAAAGCGCGCCCTCGATCGATCGCCGGCGCTGCTCCGGCGTCCATTCGATCTGCCAGGAGCTATCGACGCCGCCCGGCGCCACGGCATTGACGCGAACCTCGGGCGCCAAGGCCCGCGCCAGATTCTTGGTCAAATTGACGAGTCCCGCCTTGCTCGCGCCATAGGGCATCGAGCTGCCGCCCGAACCGGTCCCCGCGATCGACGCGGTGTTGACGATGGCGCCGCGCGCGGCCTTGAGCGCCGGGGCCGCTTCCTTGCTGCACCGAAACGGGCCGAGGAGATTGGTGGACAGAATCGTCGCCCACAATTCCTCGGTGACGAGATCGAGCCGCGGCATGTCGATGGTGGC
>JAATGI010000091.1 GCA_015654725.1 Rhodospirillales bacterium | reverse complement strand
TGGGAGTATTCATCAACCTCCCGGTGCTCATTTGGTTCCCGGATTGATCGAAGAAATGTGCGATTACGTCAACGAACGTTGGGCGACATCGATGGCGTTGCATCTCGCGGCCTATATAATGTGGCGTCTGAATTGGATTCATCCGTTCGTCGATGGAAACGGCAGAACTGCTCGCGCCGTATCGTATCTCGTTCTTTGCGCCAAGCTTGGATATGCGCTTCCGGGCGTGAAAACGATCCCGGAGCAAATAGCTGCCGATAAGAAGCCGTATTACGATGCCCTGGAGGTGGCCGATAAACAATGGCTCAATACCGGTCGAGTCGATGTAACTGAGCTTGAAAAACTATTGGAGAATTACCTTTCCGCGCAATTGATCAGTGTGATCGAGCAGGCGTCGGGTGCCCGGCTCGAATAGTTAGTTTCGTTTTGAGGAGGTCGTGGGTTCGAACCCCGCCGGGCTCACCATCGCCAACTTTGTTGCACCCCCGATAGGCCCTATTTGCGAAACGCGAATCCCGACACAATGGCGCGATGAACTCGGGCAAAGGGGGCGCGCTTGTCGAACGATGAAGCAAGAATAAAAGCGGCGCTGTTGCGGCGCGCCGAACAGGTCCGCAACGCCGAGATGGATCGCGCGGCGGCGCAAGCCGCCTCGGCGCAACAAAAACAGCAGGCGCAGGAACTGGCGGCCCGGTTCCAGACCGTGATCGCGGCGATGATTCGCGGCGCGGTCGATCGGTTGAACCGCGGCGACCTGCCCAAGAGCGGTTTTTCCATCCAGCCCGCCGCCGCGCTGGCGTCGCGTCACGGCAACCAGGCGCCTGCCCTCACCTACGCGCTCAAGACCACGACCGGACGCCCGAGCGAGGCGATGCTGGTGTTCGCTCATGAAGGCAACAATGTCGTGGTCTCGACTCAGCACAATCCGGATCATGACGCCGGCAGCCTGGTGCCGGCCCGGGCCGTCGGCTCCTCCACGCTCGGCGCCGCGTTTCAGGAGCAGGTCATGCCGATCGAGCAATTCACCGCGCCGCAGGCGACGGCGATGTTCGCCGAGTTCGTGGAACTGGTATTGCCGACCTTCCCGGTCTAGAGCCGGATCGCTCTTGATGGAATCGCGACGCGATTCCATCAAGAGCGTGAATCCGCCTCTACTCGATAATTAGAGTGCGATTCATGTTTCAGACGAAAGCGCGAAGCGCTTCCGTCTGAGACGTTCGCACTCTAGGCGGCACGGAATAAGCCGCGGGCTTGTCAATCGCGCTTGAACAACGCGTTGAGCGCGGGATAGGTCACACCCTGGATATGGGCGACGAGCGCGGCGGAATCGCCTTTTTCCAGAAAGGCGACGGCGAGCGTGCGGGTCAGGCTCAACGCACTCATCGCGATGGCGCCGCCCGCGCTCAATCGGCGCACGCCGAGGCCGGCCAGCGTCGCGGCATCCGGCAATCCGGGCCGGACCATCGCGTTGAGCGGTAGCGGCGCCACCGCGTTGGCGATTGCCTCGATCGCGGGCGGATCGATCGCGCCGGGCACGAATATGCCGTCGCATCCGGCCGCGCGATAACGGGCGGCCCGGGCGATGCTCTCCTCGACCATGCGCTCCTTCGGCACCAACGCATGAAGATAGACATCGGTGCGGGCATTGATGAACAACGCGTCGCCCGCATGGTCGCCTGCCCTGCGCGCGGCCGCGATCTTGCGGACCAGAAGCTCGGGCGGGTCGTTGCCGTCCTCGATGTTGATGCCGATGCCGCCGCCATCGAGAATCGCCGCGACGTTTTTCCCGACCGTGTCGGGATCGCCGGCATAGCCGCCTTCGACATCGACCGAGAGCGGCACGCCGATGACACGCTCTATCGCCGCGACCGCGCTCGCCAGCACCGCGACCGGAATGGCGCTGCCATCGGGATAGCCGTTGCTCCAGCCAAGCCCGGAACTTGTGGTGGCGATCGCCTTGGCGCCGCAGGATTCGATCAAACGCGCGCTACCGGCATCCCAGGCGTTGGGCAAAATCAGGAATTGACCGGGCGCGTGCAGCGCGTGAAAAATTTTCGCCTGGCTCGGATTTGCGCTCATGACGAGCCCCTCATGCCGCCAAGGCCATTGCCACGCCTTCATGCGACAAAAGCCATTTTTTGCGCTCCAGCCCGCCACCATAGCCGGTGAGACTGCCGTCGGAACCGATGACGCGATGGCACGGCACCACGATGCTGATCGGGTTGGCGCCATTGGCGAGGCCCACGGCGCGCACCGCCTTGGGCCTGCCGATCTTGGCCGCGAGCGCGCCATAACTCATGGTTTGCGCGGCCGGAATTTTTCGCAACGCCGCCCAAACCTCGCGCTGGAATTCGGTGCCGCCGGTGGCGACGGGCAGCGCGTCGATGCCGCGCAGATCGCCGGCGAAGTAGGCGCGCAGCGTGTCCTTGATCGCGCGCGGCACCTTGCCTTCGCGCAATTCGTAGGCGCCGTAGTGCAGCCTCAACAGATCGCGGAGGCGCGCGTCGTATTCCTCGAAATCGAGCGAACGCAGCACGTCGCCGTCAGAGACGATCCGCAAGGTCCCGATCGGCGATGCGAGTTCTTCGAGCCATAGTTTCATGCGTGCGCTCCTTCGCGGGCTTCGCTTTTGACCGTGCGCCAAAATCCTCGGTCCAGAGATGCTGCGCGGCATAGGCGCGCCAGGGCCACCAGGCTTCGGCACGCGCCAAGAGTACAAGGGGCTTGGGCCGCGCCCCGTCTTGGGCGACAGCGCGCAGCAAGCCGATATCGCCATGCGGAAACGCATCGGGCTCGCGCAGCAGGCGCATCGCGATGTACTGCGCGGTCCACTCGCCGATGCCGGGAAGCGCGGTCAGCTTTTCGATGCCCCGCTCCAGACTCTCCGCGCGCTCGAACAGATCGGGCCGTTCGGCGGCGACGCGGGCGAGCGCGGCAATGGCGCGGCCCCGCGCGCCCGGCATCCCGAGCGCGGCGATGTCGGCTTCGGCGAGACGTTCGGGCCGCGGAAATAAATGGGTGAGGCCGCCGTCGCCGATCGGCTCGCCGTAAGCGGCGGCCAGCTTGCCGAGCAAATGGCGCGCGCCGGCGATCGTGATCTGCTGGCCGACAATGGCGCGCACCGCCATTTCGAAGCCGTCCCACGCACCGGGCAGCCGTAAACCGGGCCGGGCCGCGATCAACGGCGCGAGGGTTTCGTCCTTGGCGAGATGCGCGGCGATCGCCTCAGGATCGGCGCCGAGATCGAACACCCGGCGCACCCGCGCCACGATCCCTGTCAGCGAAGCGATATTGCGGGCGTGAACCGTCACGCGCAGCCGGCGATCGTCCGGCTCATGCACGACCTCGACGCTGCCCGGCGCGTTATCGAGCGAAAAAGCGCGGCGATACCGCCACGGCTCCACCAGCTCGATTCCCGGAATCGCTCGCGCCGCGAGAAAGCCCGTCATTGCGTCCCAATCGTAGGGCGGCTTGTAGGCCAAGGTCAGGACGATGGTGGAGGCAGGTTCGGGCCGAGCCTTCGCGCGGCGCAAGGCGCTCGGCGGTCGCCGGTAGAGCGAGCGGAAGGTGGCGTTGAAGCGCCGCAGACTGTTGAAGCCCGAGGCCATCGCGACCTGCGCCATCGGCAGGCGCGTATCGTGTATCAGCTGCTTCGCCAGCAACACGCGCCGGGTCTGCGCCACGGCATTGGGCGAGGCGCCGAGATGTTCCTGGAACAAGCGCCGCAATTGGCGCGCGCCGACACCGAGACGTTCCGCCAGCGCCTCGACATCGCCATCATCGAGCGCGCCGCCCTCGATCAAGGCGAGCGCGCGGCTCACCGTGTTGGAGGTGCCGCGCCACGCCCCGACATTCGGGGCGGTCTCGGGCCGGCAGCGCAGACAGGGGCGAAAGCCCGCCTCTTGCGCCGCGGCCGCCGTTGGAAAGAACGTCACATTCTGACGATAGGGCGTGCGCGCAGGGCAGATTGGCCGGCAATAAATCCCGGTCGTCTT
>JAATGI010000075.1 GCA_015654725.1 Rhodospirillales bacterium | reverse complement strand
TCGAGCCGGGGCGCCGCCACGGCGACACGACCGGACCGAAGTGGGAGGTTTCGTTCGACGAGCCCATGGCGAATTCGTCGAGATTGAGTTTGCCGAGCAGCACCGCGCCATCGCGCCAGAGGTTGGCCGAGACGGTAGATTCATAGGCCGGCACGAAGCCTTCAAGGATATGGCTTGCGGCCGTGGTCTGGATGCCGGCGGTGCAATAAAGGTCCTTGATGCCAAGCGGAATGCCTTCGAGCGGTCGCGCCGCGCCGGCCGCGAGCCTTTTGTCCGACTCCGCCGCCATGGCAAGCGCCTTCCCCGGCGTCTCGACGATGAAGCAATTGAGCGCCCGGCCCTGCTCCAGGACGGCGATCTGCGCCTTGGCGAGATCGACGGCGGAAACCTCTTTCTTCACCAGAGCCGCGCGGACTTCGGCGAGGGTGAGTTCGGTCAATTCGGTCAATGCCGCTCTCTATGAAGGATGGGTGAAATCGCACGCGACGTCATTGCGAGCCGCAGGCGAAGCAATCCAGAGCCGTACCGCAATCCCTGGATTGCTTCGGCGCGGACGCGCCTCGCAATGACGTGCCGGTAAAGCGTTGGCATCTCATTCCACAACCTTCGGCACGACGAAGAAATGGTCCTCGCTCGCCGGCGCATTGGCGACGATCGCCTCGGCGATGTTGCCGTCATTGACGACATCCGGCCGCTCGTAGAGGTGCATCGGCATGACCGAAGTCATCGGTTCGACGCCGGCAACATCGACAGCGCTCAATTCCTCGACGAAGGCGAGAATCGAATTCAATTAATCCGCCAGATGCGGCACCTCCGCCTCGGTGAGCTTGATTCGGGCCAGATGCGCGATGCGGCGGACGGTCGCCTGGTCAACAGCCATATTGTCTCCTGGGCTCCATCGGAAGCCGGGCCGAGCCTATAGCACCCGGCCACCGCCACGGGCAATGAACCTCAAACCTCAAGCGTTTCGCCGATGGCCGGCACCTGCACCTTCGGCTTGCCGCCGAGCGCCGCGACGAATTCGTCGGGGGTCTGCGCCAGCAGATCGAAAGTCCCGTAGTGGCAGGGGATGACCGTCTCGAATTGAAAATAGCGATGCACGGCCTCGGCCGCGATTTTGCCGCCCATGGTGAAACGGTCGCCGATTGGGACGATGCCGATTTTCGGATGATGTACATCGTTGATCAGCGCCATATCCGAAAAGATCGCCGTGTCACCCATGTGATAGATACTGGGGCCGCCGTGAGGCGTGACGACAATTCCCATCGGATTGCCGAGATAGACGGGCTTGCCGTCGACAATCGTGCTGGAGGAATGATAGGCCTGGGTGAAGCTCACCTTGAAATCGTCGAGCGCGATCGTGCCGCCGGTGTTGCCGGGATTGATGTTCGGCGCGCCCTGGCCGGCGAGATAGACGCAAACCTCGAAGTTCGAAAGGATTTGCGCGCCGGTCGCCTTGGCGATTTCAAGAGAATCGCCGACATGATCGTCATGGCCGTGGGTCAGCAGAATATGGGTCGCCCCCGCCGTGACGGCGGCGAAATCAAGCTGGAATTTCGGATTGCCGCGAAGGAATGGATCGATGAGGATGACCGAGGATCGGGTTTCGATCCGGAACGCGGAATGGCCGAGCCAAGTGATCTTCATAGGCTGCTCCAAAATCGAACCGGCGCCGAGGCTGTGGCGCGCCGCCCGGGAGATAACTCAATCTCGTCGGCGCGGCCACTTCCTTCCGCGCGATATGAGTTTCGCATGAGCCCACCGGAGATCGCGATCGAAGACCTCGGCGCGCGCCTCGGCCGCGGCCAGAGGCTGATGGGCCTCGATCTCGGCACCAAGACGATCGGCCTCGCTCTGTCGGATGTCGAGCGGCGGCTGGCAAGCCCGCTCGAGACGTTGAAGCGCGGCAAATTTTCCGCCGACGCCGCCGCGTTGCTGGCGCGGGCCGAGAAATTCGGCGTCGCCGGTTTCGTCATCGGCCTGCCGCTCAACATGGACGGCAGCGAAGGCCCGCGCGCCCAGGCGACCCGCGCCTTTGCCCGCAATCTCGGCCGGCTGACGCAGGCTCCCATCGTCTTTTGGGACGAGCGGCTGTCGACGGCGGCGGTCACGCGCGCCTTGATCGAGCAGGATGCCTCCCGCGCCAAGCGCGCCGAGGTCGTCGATCGGATGGCCGCCGCCTACATTTTGCAGGGCGTCTTGGACAGGCTGAACAGAGACGCCTAAGCGATGCCAAGTGCGAGTTCGCCGATCTGTGTCAAAGGGAAGATCGCCTCGACGTGCGTCCCCTGCTTCGCGCGTCGCGTGACGTTCAACTTGCCGCCGCACGCTTGGACACGCTCGTTCATGCCGGTCAGGCCGAGCCCGCGTGTGGTGGTCTCGCGAATGCCGACGCCATCATCCTCGACGACGACGCGCAAGGCTTCGGCAGCGCCGCCCACCCCATCGAGTGGAATATAATCGACGATGACGCGTGCCGTCTTGGCCCGGGCGTGACGAAAGATATTGGTCAGGCTTTCTTGCACCACGCGGTAGGCGGCGAGTTCCACCGCCTCGCCGACAAGGCCGAAATAGTCGCTGAACTCGAGTGAAATCACAAGCTCCGGATGTGCCGCGCGCCAGGAGCCCACGAGCGTGCGCAGCGCCTCGGCCAGCCCCAATTCGTCGAGACCCGGCGGGCGTAGCCGCTGCAGCAACCGGCGCAACAAAGTCTGGATCGCCTCCGCCTGTTCGCCGATGGCGACGACATTGCGCTTGATGACGCCGGGCTCCGACAAGCCCTCGTTCAGCGCGCTGACATTGGCGCGAATGCAAAACAAGGGCGGCCCCATTTCGTCGTGCAGATCGCGGGCGATCTGGCCGCGCTCCTCATCTTGAACCCGCATCATCTGATGCATCAGACGATGGTTCTCGGCGTTGACCTTGGCGAGATTGGCCGCGAGGCCGTTGATCTTGGCGCCGATGTCAACGAATTCCGGCGGTCCGCGCGGCACGAGCTTGATGTCCGTATCGCCGCGCGACAACCGTGTGATCGCGGCGCCGACATCGGCGATCGGCGCGATGGCGCGGCCGACGAGGATCAAGATGAGGACGAAGAGACAAATGCCGAAAGCGAGGGTGGTCGCGGCGACCGAACAAACCTCGGTCCAGATTTCGGCAACCTCACTGGTTGGATTGGCGATGATGACGATGTCGCCATAAGTGCGGCCGTGGACCGTGGCCGGAACGACAGTGACGTTCGGGCGCGCCTGGAATAAGCGGATGAACCAATATGGCGCGCCGCCCACTGGGCTCGTGTCGGAGATGAGCGGCAGGTTATGCGCCTCGGCGAGATCCCGCACGATCACGACGCGCACATGCCGCAAGTTCTTGAGCTCGGCGAGGAGACGCCGCAGCAGAGGCTCGGGATCCGGTGCGTCCTGCAAGCTTGCCAGGACCGTTTCTATCATCTCACGCGCCAGCGTCTGGTCGCTCTCGCCCTCGGCCTGCACGCGCGGACCGGCATTCCAGCCGATCAAAGCGAAATTGACGAGCAGGGAAAGAAACAGCAGCGCGCCGAGGAGCAGATTCAAGCGCCAACGCAATGAAAGACTTCG
>JAATGI010000427.1 GCA_015654725.1 Rhodospirillales bacterium | reverse complement strand
TTGAAATCCTGGATCAGCGATTCCTTCACGCCAAACACCGCGTCCGCGTTGATATGCGGCGCGCCCTTGACGAACAGATGCGTGGTGAGCGGCTTGTAGCCTTCGGCCGAGATCATGAAATGCAGATGCGCCGGACGCCAAGGCGGCCGGTGCGTCGCGCGCATCAGCACGCCGACCGGCCCGTCGGTCGGAATCTGATAGCCCTTCGGCAGCACCGAGCGAAGGTGATAGGAGCCGTCGCGGTCGGAGCGGAACTTGCCGCGCAATTCATATTTCGGCTTGTTGGGGTCTTGGTTCGAGTACAGCCCGTCCTCGCCCGCTTGCCAAATATCCAAGAGCGCGTTCGGAATCGGCCGGCCCTTCGGGTCGTGGATCACGCCCTTGACATCGAGCGGATCGCCCGGCGGGTTGCCGTCCACCATCGCACCCTTGGGCAATTCGGGCGCGCCCGGAACATAGAACGGTCCTTGCACCGTCGCCTCGGTCTCGCCGGCGCCGCTGCCGTGATTGAGCTCGACCACCGTCATCGAGAGGCCGAGCACGTCCGACAACAGGATGAATTCCTGGCGCATCTCGGTGGTGATGTGGCCGACATCGGTCAGGAACATCACGCCCTTGATCCATTCTTCCTCGGTCAGATCGACATCGCGCGCGAAGGAATGGATGTGCCGCACCAGGCTTTCCATGATCTGTTTCAGGCGCGGATCGGGACAGTCCTTGTAGCGCGACACGACCTCGTCGGTCAGTTTCGATCCTATCAAACCCGGCATGGTTCCTCCTATCGCAGTCGTACCCGGCGATGCACCGGGAAAAGCTGAATGTCGAAGCGATCCGCCAGCAGACCCCACAAGCCGCGCGGCGCGCGCAGCATGATGACCACGGCGGTCGCGCCGAGCAAGATCATGTACCAGGCGCCGTAATCGGCCAAGAGGTATCGCAGCCCGAAAAACACCAGGGCGCCCAGGAACGGCCCCTCGATACTGCCGATGCCGCCGATCACGACGATGAAAATAACGTCGGCGGTCCAGTCGATGACGTCGAAGGCGGCGTCGGGCGAGATCCGCAGCTTTTCGAGGTAGATGAGCGCGCCGATCATGCCCGTCGCCAAAGCGGCTATCAGATAGACCGCGAGCTTGGTGCGCTCGTTGTTGACGCCGACGCTGCCGGCGGCGGTCTCGGAATCGCGGATCGCGGTGAGCGCCAGGCCCTGCCGCGAGCGCAGCCAGAAAAACACCATCAGGACCGTGCCGATGCCGATGGCGAGCCCGGTATAGTAGAGCACGATCTCGCGGCCGGCGCGGCTTTCCGCCACCGCGCGCGAGATCGCGACCGGCAGGCTCATTCCGGTGCCGGTGCCGAGCGCCCGGATCTGGCCCATGACGCCGCGAAACACCTCGGCCACGACCCACGTGCCGATGGCGAAATAGGCGCCGCGCAATCGGAACACGATGAGCGCGGTCGGAAACGCCAGGACCGCGGCCGCGATCCCGGCCAGGACCACCGCCGGGATCGGCGGCACGCCCAACAGGATGGTGAAGGCGAACAACGCATAGCCGCCGATGCCGACAAAGGCCTGCTGGCCGACCGAGACCAGCCCGGCATAGCCCGCGAGCAGGTTCCAGCATTGCGCCAGCGCCAGCATGTAGCAAATCTCGACAATCGAGCCGAGATCGTCCTCGCCGTCCCACAGCGGCAGCGACAACAGCGCGACGACGGCGACGACGAAGCCGACCAACGCAAGCCGGCTCGCGCGGGTCGAGCGCTCGATGCGATAGGCGGGAATTTGCGCCGCGGCGGTCATCAATCGGCCAGTTTCGGAAACAGGCCGCGCGGGCGGATGACCAGCACGACCAAGAAAGCGACGTGGCCCGCCAAGGTTTCCCACCCCGGATTGAGCTGCGCGCCGATGGCTTGCGCGACGCCGAGCACCACGCCGCCCGCCAACGTGCCCCACAGGCTGCCGAGGCCGCCGATGATCACGGCCTCGAAGGCGAAGATCAGGCGCGCCGGCCCGCTCGCCGGATCGAAGGTGGTGCGCACGGCGAGGAAAACCGCGGCGATCGAAATCACGGCCAGCGAAATTCCGGTCGCCAGCGCGAAGACATGCTGGTTGCGCACGCCATAAAGCTTGGCGGTGTCGGGATCGTCCGATGTGGCGCGAAAGGCGCGCCCCAGCGCCGTCCGGTAAAGCAACAATTCCAGGAGCGCGATCACCACCACCGCGGTCAAAAAGATCGCCGCCGGGAACCAGCCGATCGCGAGCTGATCGGTGATCTGGATGCTGGCGGTCTCGAACCCGCCGACCTGAAGCTTCTGGTCGTCGGCGCTGAAGCCTTCGAGCAGCGCGTTCTGAATGATGATCGAAAGGCCGAAAGTGACGAGCAGCGGCGGCAGGATGTCGCCGCCGAGCGTGAAATTGAGCAAGCCGCGCTGCAAGGCGTAGCCGAGCACGAACATCGCCGGCACGACAATGGCGAGACTGACAAAGGGGCTGAGACCGAGCGTTTCCACGACGACCAGCGCGAGATAAGACGCGAGCACGATTAAATCGCCATGCGCGATATTGACGAGCCGCATGACGCCGAACATCAGCGACAAGCCCGCCGCGAACAGCGCGTAAAGCCCGCCGATCAGCGCGCCCTGGATGATGGCGTTGATCCAATCCATCGCCCGTCTCACACGCCGAAATAGGCGAGCTTGATCTGCTCGCGCGTGAGATCCGAAGGGCGGCCTTCGAGCGTGACGCGGCCTTCCTGCAAGCAATAAACGCGATCGGCGATGCCGAGCGCGCGGTTGACGTCTTGCTCGACCACGATCAGCGTCGTGCCTTCGCCGCGAATACCGGGCAGCGCCGCGTAGACGTCGCGGATGATGACGGGGGCGAGGCCGAGGCTGATCTCGTCGCACAACAGCAATTCGGGATTGGTCATCAGCGCGCGGCCGATCGCCGCCATTTGCTGCTGGCCGCCCGAAAGCGAGGTTGCCGGCTGGCGGCGGCGCTCGCGCAACATCGGGAACAGGCGATAGACACGGTCGAGAGTCCACGGTCCCTTGCGGCCGCATTGCTGGCCCATCAGCAGATTTTCCTCGACCGAGAGCGAGGGGAACAATCGCCGGCCTTCCGGCACCAACGCCACGCCGCGCGCGACGATATCGGCGGGCGGCAACGCGCCGATGGCTTGCCCGCGATAGAGAATCCGCTCGCGCGGCGCCGGCAGCAGACCGGAAATCGTACGCAGCAGCGTGGATTTGCCGGCGCCGTTGGCGCCGATAATCGCCACCGCCTCGCCCTCCGCGACGGTGAGATCGACGCCGAACAGGGCCTGAAAATCGCCATAGAACGCGGTCAGGCCCAGGGTCGCCAACAGCGTCATTCGGCCTCGATCCCCATATAGACCTCCTGCACCTGCGGCGAGTTCATCACCGCGCGGGGGTCGCCCTCGGCGAGCTTCTGGCCGAAATTGATGACGAACAGCCGCCCCACCACCGCGATCAACGCATGCACGATATGCTCGATCCAGACGATCGACACGCCGGAGGCATGGACCGCCTGCACCGTTTCGATCAGCGCCTGGCATTCGCTGTCGGTGAGGCCGCCGGCGATTTCATCGAGCAGCAACAGCTTCGGCGCGGTGGCCAGCGCGCGGGCGAGCTCCAGCCGTTTGCGCTCCAACAGCGTCAGGCTGCCGGCCGGCTGATTGGCCTTGCGCGTCAGATCGGTCAAGACCAGGAGCTCGATGCAGCGGTCATAGCACTCGGCTTCGCGGCGCCCGGCGCCGAAGGCCGCGCCCGCCAACACATTCTCGAACACCGACATGGCGCCGAAGGGATGCGGGATCTGGTAGGTGCGGCCGATGCCAAGCCGGCAGCGCGCATGCGCCGGAAGCGCTGTGACGTCGCGGCCGTCGAACTCGATCGCGCCGGCATCGACCCGAAGATCGCCGGTCACGAGATTGAACAAGGTGGTCTTGCCGGCGCCGTTGGGGCCTAATATTCCGAGCGCCTCGCCCGCCTCGACGGCAAGCGACAGATCGTCAATCACCTTGAGCGCGCCGAAGCTCTTCGCGACATGCTCCAAACGCAATATCGGCGCCATCGGGCGATTCTCGGTTATCGGTTATACGTTGTCAGCCCGTTCCATTGATAACTGAAGACCGATAACTGACAACTCGAATCCCCACCCCATGCAAACCCCTCTTCGCCCCAAGGGGTGAAGAGGGGATTTCACATCGGCGACCGCCGGTCAGCTATAGGCTTCCATTTCGCCGGCCACGGGAATTTGCGGCGCGGTGTCGTTGACCACGACAATGATTTCATTCTTCCACGGGCCGCTCTTTTGGGCGCGCCATTGGCCGCCGACCATCGGCGTCTTGGCGACGTTCTTCACCGGTCCCTTGCCGCCCCACTGGATCGGGCCGACCACGGTTTCGAGGTTGGTGCTGACCACCGCATCGAGGGTCGCGGCCGTGTCGCCAGGTCCGTGCGAGCGCTTGACGACATCGTTCGCCATCTCGAACAGCGAATAAGCGAAGCCGATATGCTGCGTCCATTGCTTCTTGGTCGCCGCCGTGTAGGCGTCGCACAATTGCTTGCAGGTCTGGCCCGTGAGCGAGGACTTATAAGGCCAGGTCGGGCCCCACCACATCTCGCTCGACAGGTTGTTGGCCGCGGCGCCGAGACTGTCGATCACCACCGGGAACAAGAGCGCCTTGCCGACGGAAATGACCTTGGGCTTGTAGCCTTGCTGGTTGGCCTGTTGCAGGAAGGTCGCGATATCGGGCGGGATCACCACGCCGGTGACGATCTCGACATTCTCCTTTTTGAACGTCCCGATATAGTTCGAGAAATTGTCGTTCATGTCCGGGAAACGGCCTGGATCAATCAGCTTGTAGCCTGCCTTGTCCAGCACCGGCGGGAAGCCGAGCTTGGGATCGCCCCAGGCATTGCCGTCACCATCGTTCGGGAACAGAGCGCCGACCACCTTGTCGGTATTGACCTTGCCCCACATCGCCAGATAGGCGCCGATCACGTCTTCAAGGCCCCAGAAATAGTGATAGGTATATCTGAAGCCGCCGTCCGGCTTGCCGCCGCGCAGGAAGAACCAGGGCTGCCACGGCGCCATGGTGGAAATGCACGGCACTTCGTTGGTTTCGGCCTGATCCGAGACCGGATTGGTGGTCTCGGGAGTCGACGCGACCAGCAACAGATCGACCTTGTCCTTGGAGATCAAATCGGCGGCGACTTCGGCGGCGCGATTTTCCTTGGACTGGCTGTCCTTGACGATGATCTCGACCTTGACGGTCTTACCGTCCGCGGTCTTGACGCCGGGCGAGAAGTGTTTGCGCGCGATGCCGAGCATGAAATTGTCGGCCTCGCCGAACGGCGCCAGCGGCCCCGTTTGCGGGCTGACATAGCCGATCTTGAACGGCCTCGATTGCGCGATCGCCGGCGCGCCGATCAGCGGGCTCAGGCCCGCGACCGCGACCGCGGCACCGCCCGCCTTGATGACATGACGACGGCTTAAACCAGCCGATTTGCTGTTTTTATCCGACATTGCTTCCTCCCCTAGGAGCGCCAAACGATCTTTGCCCAAGCCCATCTCGCGGGCCTCGGTTGGCCGTGGATCATGGTGGTAA
>JAATGI010000028.1 GCA_015654725.1 Rhodospirillales bacterium | reverse complement strand
TTGGTCGGGTTCATGATGCGGGTATAGATGTTGCCCAGCTCCTGCAGCGCGAAGAGGCGCCCGGCCTGGCCGGTATCGTCGAACTGATAGGAGGTGGTCTGGTAGATCGGCACGGCGACCGCATGGGTCGCCTCGTCGCGCCGGTAGCCGGCATGCAAAACGATGGTCTCGGGATGCCGGTAGGTTTTCGCCATGGTCGTTCCGCCTCCTGTTGCGCCGCAATGGCAGAATGCTGGAATAAAGCCGTCGATCTATTTTGTCTATTGGAAATGTAGTTTTTATATTTTTAACAAAATAAAAATGTAATAGATCGCGACCGCGTCACACCCCTTCGACGATGAACACGCGGTAGTCGGCGCCGAGGAACCGGTGCCGCACGGCCTCTTGATAGGCCGGGCTGTGGTAATAGGCCTTGGCCGCCTCGATGGTGGGAAACTCCAGGATCACCGCGCCCTCGATCGCCGGGCCTTCCAGAACTTCGTGGCGGCCATAGAGCGCCAGCGGCTTCAAGGGATGGCCGGCGGCGGCGGGCCGCGCCTTTTCCCGATAGCGCTCATAATCCTCGCGGTTGCGCATCTTTTCGCGGGTGAAGACGATATAGGCGGCCATCGGCGGACTCCGCTCAATACTGGACGCGCTGGGTGCCGCCGCCATCGACCATGACGTTGGCGCCGGTGACGAAGCTGGCGCGCGGGCTGACCAGGAACGCGACCACGTTCGCGACCTCGTCGGGGCGGCCCATGCGGCCCATCGGGTTGCGCGCCAGCATCGCCTTGAAGGCTTCCGGGTTTTCGCGCCGGTTGCGGCCGTGCGCGCCGTCCTCGACATAGATGGTGCCGGGCGAGACCACATTGGCGCGGATGTGTTTCGGCGCGTAATGCACCGCCAGCGATTTGACGAAGGGCAGCAGCATCGCCTTCATCGAGGGATAGGGCCGCGGATGGCTCGCCGCCGGCTCGACCGCGCCGAAGCTGCCGATGGCGATGATGGCGCCGCCGCCCGCGTGCTCCATATGCGGCAGCGCCGTCTGAACGCCCATCACCGTGCCGAGAATCTCGGTCTCGAAGCTCTTGCGCCAGCTCGCTTCGTCGGCGCCGCGGCCGAAGGCGCTGACATTGGAGACATAAATGTCCAAGCCGCCGAGCGCGGCGGCGGCATCGTTGACGAAAGCGATGAGCGCGGTGGTGTCGCCGACATCGAAAGCCCGGCCCCAGGCCGTGACGCCTTTCCCGCTCAGCTCCTTCACCGCCTGTCCGACCTGTGCTTCGTCGCGGGCGCAGATGGCGACATCGCAGCCTTCCTCGGCCAGGCAATCGACGATGGCACGGCCGATGCCGCGCGTCGAGCCGGTGACGATCGCGCGCTTGCCCTTGAGTTGTAGGTCCATGGTTCCTCTTCGAAAAAGAAAATTGAACCACCAAGACACCAAGACGCCAAGAAAAACCACGAAGCGAACACAACGGCGCTAAGACGCCACGTTTTTATGCCGCGCTTCGCGCGGCGACCTTGTTTCTTGGTGCCTCTGTGTCTTGGCGGTTAAGTTGCCGTCGTTATTCCGCCGCCACGGCCACGCGCAGCCGCCCGGTGGGGCTGACCGAGTTGCGCAATTCGGCGGCATAGGCGTCGCGCCAACCGAGCGCCGCCGGGGCGACGAAATCGCCGCCGCGCGCGCCGAGATAGCTCTCGGGATTGTCCACCCCGGGCGGCGTCGCGCCGGATTGGGCCAAGGCCTTGGCCGCGTGCAACAGCCGTTGCCTTGTGCGCGCGATCATCAAATCGCTGATGGTGAGATGCTCGTTTTCGTGGTCGGTGATCGGCCCCATGCTCTCGGTCACGGCCTGGTCCTGCATGTGAATGCCTTCGATGCCGGTGAAGCTCTGATCGCGCTGGACCTCGCGGTCGATCTCGTAATCATTTTCCTTGTTCTGCACCGGCCGCCACCGCCCGTGCCAATCCGTGGTGTTGGGCAGATAGCGCAAATCGAATCTGGCGCCGGGCAGCGGCGTGCCGTCGGGCCGCAGGCGCGGCGTGGACCGGTTCTGGCGCCAGGACAGCGAGATGAACATGGTGTGGGTGTCGTCCAACGGAATCCAGCCGCGCGCGGTGACGTAATGGCCGAAATTTCCCGCCGGGATCAGGGTCCAGCACGGGAACATGAAATGCGCGAAACGGTAATAGGTGTGTCCCGGCCCGCCATCGCGATGGGCGCCATACATCACGCCCCAATCGGTCTCGGCGATGTCGTAATCGGGCGCGCGATTGGCGACCGCCCAGCGATGAATCGTGCCCTCGGCCAGATCCTCCGGCATGACCTTGCCGTCATGGAGAAAACCGAGATGCGAGGTGTCGATATCGCCTTCGAGCGCCTGTAGCCAATTGCATTCGCGCTGCACCCAGAAACTGTTCAGCTCCGCCTCGGGCAGCAGCGCCGCCTCGAAGCTCGGGAGCGGCGGCGCCGTTTCGCGGGCACCCATATAGACCCAGACCATGCCGTTGCGCTCCTCGGCCTTGTAGGCCTTGGCGCCGGCCTTATCGCGAAACGCGTATTGCGGCGGCACATTGGGCATGTCGAGGCATTTGCCGGCGACATCGAACTTCCAGCCGTGATAGACGCAGCGCAAGCCGCCTTCCTCGTTGCGGCCGAAGAACAGCGAGGCGCGGCGATGCGGGCAGCGGTGATCCATGACGCCGATACGGCCGGCGCTGTCGCGCCACGCGATCAATTTCTCGCCGAGCAGCACCAGCCGCAGCGGCGCGCCGTCGGCTTTCACCTCGGCGGATTTGCAGGCCGGCAGCCAATATTCGCGCATGAGATTGCCCATCGGCGTGCCGGGGCCGACGCGCGTCAGGAGCTCGCTATCTTGTGCCGTGGGCATGTTTCGCTCCCTCGAACGACGTTTCGATTTGGCGGTCAGTCTAAGGGTTCGGCCCGAACGCGACAAGGGAATGGCCGGCGGGGGGAGCGTTAGAGTCCGATTCAACCAGCTGGAATCAATCTTCCCGTCGTCCCCGCGAAAGCAGGGACCCAGGGCTAGCGACGAGCCTTCGACCCTGGGCCCCGGCTTTCGCCGAGGTGACGGATAGGTGTTTCAATCTTGACGAATCAGACCCTAGATTTCCGCCGGCGCGAGACTCCTGCCCCGAATCATATCCGCCGCCTTTTCCGCGATCGTGATGGTCGGGACATTGGTGTTGCCGCCGACGATCTCCGGCATGATCGAGGCATCGACGACGCGCAAGCCCTCGATCCCGCGCACCCGCAGCCGGGCATCGACGACGGCATCGCCGTCAACGCCCATGGCGCAAGTGCCGGTGGGATGCGAACGGTGGCCGGCATTGGCGCGGATCGCCGCTTCGAGATCGCGATCGCTCGTCACCTCGGCGCCCGGAAGCAGTTCGCGCTCGATCAGATCGGCAAGCGGCTTTTGGCGATAAAGTTCGCGCGCCAACCGCACGCCCCGAATCATCGCCTCGAGATCGGATTTCTCGGTCAGAAGATTGAACAGGATGCGCGGCGTCGCCGCCGGATCGGCCGAGCGCAGCTTCACCCAGCCGCGCGAGTCGGGATGGATCGCGCCGACCCGGCAATTGAACTGATGAACCGGGGGCGCGGTCAGGCCCGGAAACCATAGCTCGGTGAAATTGCCGAGCGCCAAGGCGACGAGTTGAATGTCCGGCCGCGCCAGTTCCGGGCGCGACCGCAAAAAGATATTCGCGGCGGCGCCGCTGTTGGTGAAAGGCCCGCCGCGCGTCAACAGCCATTGCGCGGCATGAAAGGTGGCGCGGTCGAGGCGCAAGAGCCGAGTGAAGGTGTCACCGCGATTGAGCAGGAACGCCAAGCTGATATTGGGATGCTCGTTGAGATTCCGGCCGACACCCGGCAAGTCGTGAATCGGCGTCACGCCCACGGCGCGCAAATGATCGGCCGGCCCGATGCCCGACAGCATCAGGATTTGCGGCGAATTGAACGAGCCGCCGCACAGCAGCACCTCGCGCTCCGCCCGCGCGATCAGCGTCCGTCCGCGGCGCCGATATTCGACGCCGGCCGCCCGGCCATGTTCCAACACGATCCGCGTCGTCAAAGCGCCGGTGAGGATGGTGAGATTGCGCCGCGACCGCGCCGGCCGAAGATAGGCAAGCGCGGTGCTGGCGCGTTTGCCGCCGGCGATGGTGTGTTCGAGGCGGCTGACGCCTTCCTGATGCTCGGCATGAAGATCGGGCGAAAGCGGAAACCCGGCATTCACCGCCGCGCGCTCCAAGGGCGCGTACAGCATTTCGGGATCGTCGGCCGGCGACACCCGCACCGGCCCGCCCACGCCGTGATAGGGACCGGCGCCGCGCCAGCTATCCTCCAGCCGCCGGAAATAGGGCAGCAGATCGGCATAGCTCCAGCCTTCGAGGCCTTTCTGCCGCCACAAATCGTAATCGAGGCGATTGCCGCGCGAATAAATCATCGCGTTGATCGCGGACGAGCCGCCCAAGGTCTTGCCCCGGCGTATCGGCAAGGTCCGCCCGTTCAGGCCCGGCTCCGGTTCCGATTCGAATTCCCAGATGAAGGGCCGGCTGCGCGCCACTTTCGGAAAGGCGAGCGGCATCTGCATGAAGGGGTGCCAATTGCCGATGCCGGCTTCCAAGAGCAGGACGGAAACCTCCGCGTCCTCGCTCAAGCGGCTCGCCAGCACCGCGCCCGCCGAGCCGGCGCCGATCACGATATAATCGAAAGCGTCGCGCATTATCGGCGTTCCAGCGCCCCGCCTTGCGCCAGTTCGCGATAGAAATAATAGGAATCCTTGGGCACGCGTTTCTGCGTCGCGTAATCGACATAGACGATGCCGAAGCGCTTGTCGTAGCCGAGCGCCCATTCGAAATTATCCAAGAGCGACCAGACGAAATAGCCTTTGACCGGCACGCCGGCCGCGATCGCGTCCAAGACCGCGCCGAGATAGCCGCGCAGGAATTCGATGCGTTGCGGGTAGCGCACGCGGCCCTCGTTATCGACCGCGTCGCGAAACGCGGCGCCGTTTTCGAGGATATACATCGGCAGCGTGCCGCTATAGCGCGCCTGGCACTCGATCATGACCTGGCGGAAGGCATCGGGCGCGATCTCCCAGCCCATCTCGGTCATCGGCGTGCCCGCCGGCGTCGGCACGCGCCCCATATGGAACAGGTGGTCCTTGTCCCAGCGCACGCGCGAGCGCGAATAATGATTGAAGGCGAAATAATCGAGCTTCTGCTTGATGATCTGCCAATCGCCCTCCTCGATCAGCGGCGCCATGTCGGCGGCGATCGGCTCGGGATAAGTCCCCAGGATTTGCGCGTCGGGAAACGCCTTGTTCATGAGCGCGTCCATGAGCGCGCAGGCCTCGTTATCGCGCTCGCGGTCGCTCGCCGGCTCGCGCGGCCCGAAATTATAGATATTGCCGAGCGTCAGACCGGCGCGCTCCTCGCGCAGGGTTTTCATGCCGAGGCCATGCGCGAGATTGACGGTATGGATCGCGCGCCACACCGCGTCGCGGCTTTTGATTCCGGGCGCGTGGTCGCCCTCGCCATAGCCGCGATAGGCGACATTGTTCGGTTCGTTGAAGGTCGCCCAATGCTTGACGCGGTCGCCAAGGCGCCGCGCCACCACGCCGACGTAATCGGCGTACCAGCGCGCCACGTCGCGGTTCTGCCAGCCGCCCTTGTCCTCGAGCGCCTGCGGCAAATCCCAATGATAAAGGCAGAGCCAAGGCTGGATGCCGGCATCGAGCACGGCATCAACCAAGCGATCGTAGAATTCGATGCCCTTCTCGTTCACGGTGCCGCGCCCCTCCGGCAAAATTCGCGACCAGGAGGTCGAGAAGCGATAAGCGCCGACGCCCAACTCGCGCAGCAGCGCCACATCCTCGCGCCAGCGATGATAATGATCGCAGGCGACATCGCCCGTGTCGCCGTTCAGGACCTTGCCCGGCGTGTGGCTGAACACGTCCCAGATCGACGGCCCGCGGCCATCCTCGCGCGCCGCGCCCTCGATCTGATAGGAGGCGGTTGACGCGCCCCACAAAAACCCTTCGGGAAAATTCTCGGCCATGCCGGGTGCATCATGACGACGGTTTCTGCATAATCAAGCCATAGCCCCCTCCCAACCCTCCCCCGCAAGCGGGGGAGGGCAGACAACGCGAAGCGTTGGCGGGTGGGGGCGATGGGGGCGAAAAAAATGAACCACCAAGACACCAAGACGCCAAGTTAAGGCGCCATACCGGCGTGATCCCCGGGTCAAGCCCGTGGAGGTATCCACCCATCCATGGACCCCGGCTCCAGCCGGGGTAGTGAATTCTGAGTTTTTATTCTTGGTGCCTTGGCGTCCTGGTGGTTCAAACTTCTTTGGCGCCTGAAGCGGCTGGGGGATTGTCATGCGGCGGCGAAAAATCCTTGGATTGGCAATCGGCGTTGTGTTCATCGCATCGCCCGCGTTCGCGCAACAGCCGACCGCCGAGGTGCTGCATTGGTGGACTTCGGGCGGCGAGGCCAAGGCGCTGAAAGTCATTCATGACCGCTTTGTCGCGGAAGGCGGGAAATGGGTCGACAATCCGGTCGCGGGCGGCGGCGGCGACGCGGCGGAAACAGTGGCGAAGACGCGCATCCTTGGCGGCAAGCCGCCGACGGTCATGCAATGGCATTTGGGATTGTCGCTGCAACAGCTCGCCCAGGCCGGTCTTCTCGGCGATGTCGATGCAGTGGCGGCGAAGGAGCATTGGGACGCGCTGTTGCCGCCGCTGATCGCGGAGAACGCCAAGGTCGGCGGCAAATATGTCGCCATTCCCGTCGATATTCACGGCGAGAACTGGCTCTGGACCAATGCCAAGGTGTTCGCGGCGGCCGGCGTCGCGGTGCCCACGACGTGGGACGAGTTCGACGCGGCGGCGGCCAAGATCAAGGCGGCGGGCTATATCCCGCTCGCGGTCGGCGGACAGGATTGGCAGGAGACCATCATCTTCGCCGATGTCGTGCTCGGCGTCGGCGGGCCCGATTTCTTCGATGCCGCGCTGGTGCGGTTGGAAGACGCGGCGTTGGAAAGCCCGACCATGCTCGAAGTCTTCGCCGAGCTCGTCAAGATCCGCGGCATGATGGATCCCGGCGCCGGCAACCGCAGTTGGAACGAGACCACCAATCTCGTCATCACCGGCAAGGCCGCGATGCAGTTCATGGGCGATTGGGCGAAGGGCGAATTTTCCGCCGCCGGGATGAAGCCGGGCGTCGATTTCGGTTGCGCGCTCGCGCCCGGCTCCGGCGATGCTTATTCGATCGCGGCCGATTCCTTCGCCGTGCCGCGCGTCGCCGATCCGGATCAGCGCGCCGGCCAGTTGCTGATGGCGCATGTCGTCATGGAGCCCGAGACGCAGCGGGATTTCAGCTTCGCCAAGGGCTCGGTGCCGCCGCGCAAGGACGTGCCGCTCGACGGCTTCGACCAATGCTCGCGCATCGCGATGAATATTCTGCGCCAGTCGCCCCATCTCTTGCCGTCGCTCGGCTCGGGCATGGCGGTGCCGCTGGCGCAAGGCGGCGCCATCAGCGACACCATCGCCGCGTTCTTCGCGTCGCCGATGTCGCCCGAATCGGCCGCCCGGGCGTTGCGCGCCGCCGTCGCGGCGGCGCGGTGATCGATTTGGGTCTTGGAAATTCCACCCTCCCCCTTGATGGGGGAGGGAGTCGAGCCGCGAAGCGGCGAGACCGGTGGGGGTAATTGTGGCATCGGCATCACCCCCACCAGAAATGCCGCGCTTCCGCTCGGCATTTCTTCCCTCCCCCATCAAGGGGGAGGGTTTCTTCGACCGCTACGCCGCGCGTCTCGCGCTCGCGCCCACCGCCGTCGTCGCGGCGGTGTTTCTTTATGGTTTCGCCGGCTGGACCGGCTGGATTTCGCTGACCAATTCGACCTTGCTGCCGCGCAACGATTTCGCCGGCCTGGCGCAATACGCCAAGCTCTGGAGCAATCCGCGCTGGCTCGTCGCTTACGGCAATCTCTTCATCTATGGCGTCTGCTTCATCGGTTTTTGCGTCGCCATCGGCTTGTCGCTCGCGATCCTGTTGGACCGGCGGGTGCGCGGCGAAGGCCTGTGGCGCGCGATCTATCTTTATCCGTTGGCGATTTCCTTCGTCGTCACCGGCACGGCCTGGCGCTGGATCATGGACCCGACCATGGGGCTGCAAGCGGCGGTGCAAGGTTGGGGTTGGAGCGGCTTCAGCTTCGATTGGCTTAACGATCCCAATCGCGCGATCTACGCGCTCGTCATCGCCGGCGTGTGGCAATCGAGCGGCTTTGTCATGGCGGTGTTTCTCGCGGCCTTGCGCGGCATCGATGACGAGATCGTCAAGGCCGCGCGCATCGACGGCGCGCCCACCTGGAAAATCTATGCCTTCATCCTGGTGCCGATGCTGCGCCCGGCCTTCTTGACCGTGATCGTGCTGCTGGCGGTCGCGGTGTTGCGGAATTTCGATCTGGTGGTGGTGCTGACCGGCGGCGGGCCGGGCTATGCCTCCGACCTGCCGAGCCGCTTCATGTATGACATGGGCTTCCGCCGCGACCAGCTCGCGTTGGGCGCCGCCAGCGCGGTGATAATGTTCGCGACCTTCCTCGCCATCATCCTGCCCTATCTCGCGTCCGAGCTGCGCCGGCCGCGATGAGGCGGCTTCTGCTTTACGCGCTGCTGGCCGGGACCGCGCTTCTGTTCCTGGCGCCGCTCTATGTCATGCTGGTGACGTCGCTGAAACCGCTCGCCCAGATTCGCGCCGGCGCGATTTTCGCGCTCCCCGATGCGCCGAGCCTCGCCGCTTGGGCGAAAGCCTGGAGCGGCGCCTGCGTCGGCGCCAGTTGCGGCGGCCTCGAACCTTATTACGCCAACTCGGCGTTGATCGCGGCGCCGTCGGTGGCGCTCTCGGTGCTGATCGGCGCGGTCAACGGCTATGCCTTGACCAAATGGCGCTTTCGCGGCGCCGAATTATTTTTCGCCGCGCTCTTGCTGGGCGTATTCGTGCCGTTCCAGACCATTCTCATTCCAATGGCGCGCACTCTCGCGGCGCTGGGATTGTTCGGCTCGCTGTGGGGCCTCATTCTGGTTCACATCGTTTATGGCCTGCCGGTGACGACGCTGCTGTTCCGCAATTTCTATCTCGGCGTGCCGGACGACATCGTGCGCGCGGCGCGGCTCGATGGCGCCGGATTTTTCGCCGCGTTCCGGTATGTGATTCTGCCCTTGTCGCTGCCGATGCTGGCGGTCGCGGCGATCCTGCAATTCACCGGCATCTGGAACGATTTCCTGTTCGGCGTGGTGTTTTCCTCGCCCGGCAGCGCGCCGGTGACGGTGGCGCTCAACAACATCGCCGGCTCGAATTTTGGCGCCAAGGAATACAATGTCGATATGGCGGCGGCGCTGTTGACGGCGCTGCCGACGCTCTTTGTCTATGTCCTGTCGGGACGCTATTTCGTGCGCGGCCTCGGCGCCGGCGCGGTGCGCGGATGAGCGCGCTCGCCATCGACCATATCGCCAAGAGCTATGGCGCGGCGCCGGTGCTGAGCGATCTCTCGCTCGATATCGAGCAAGGCGAGTTCGTGGTGCTGCTGGGGCCGTCGGGCTGCGGCAAGAGCACGCTCCTCAACATCGTCGCCGGACTCGACCGCGCCGATCGGGGGCGGATCCTGATCGGCGGCAAGGATGTGACGCGCGCCGAGCCGCGCGCGCGCGACATCGCCATGGTGTTCCAATCCTACGCGCTCTATCCGACCATGACCGCGCGCAAGAACATGGCGTTCGGCCTCAAGATGCGCGGCGTGGCGCGGGCCGAGATCGACCGACTGGTGGATGAGGCGGCGCGCCTCTTGCGGATCGAGGATTTGCTCGACCGCCGCCCGGCGCAGCTTTCGGGCGGGCAGCGCCAGCGCGTCGCCATCGGCCGCGCCATCGTCAGGAAGCCCGCGGTGTTCCTGTTCGACGAGCCGCTCTCCAATCTCGACGCCAAGCTCCGCGCCGAGACCCGGCTCGAATTGAAGGAACTGCATCGCCGCCTCGGCGCCACTATTCTTTATGTCACCCACGATCAGACCGAGGCGATGACGCTGGCGACGCGCATCGCGGTGATGAATCGCGGCGTCATCGAGCAGGTCGGGCCGCCGCAGGAGGTCTATGACCGGCCCAGCACCGCCTTCGTCGCCGGCTTCACCGGCGCGCCCGCGATGAATCTGGTGCCGGGCGTTTGTCGTGGCGGGATGTTCCGCCCTGACGGCAGCGACAGCGATCTTGCCGTGCCGGGAGCACCATCGCGGGAAAAGCGCGTTCTTCTCGGCCTGCGGCCCGAACATTTCCATCGGGCCGGCGACGACGAAACCGGCATCACGCTTGAACCGCTTCTGGTCGAGCCGACCGGGGCCGACACCAATGTCGTGTTCAAGCTCGGCGAGACACGGATCGTGGCCCGCTTCGCGCCGGGTCCCGTCGGCCCGGGGCCGATCCAGGTGACGCTCGATCTGGCCCGCGCCTCCTGGTTCGACGCCGGGACCGGCAAACGGCTTTAGCGTATTACGTTGTTTTGAAACAGCGTTAAGCCGGTTTTAAGCATGATCGGGCAAGGTCGGCGCGACTCCTGATCGGCGCGAACGCAATGACTCCATTCCATATTCGAGGCGGGATCGGCGCCAAGATTCTGCTCGGCTTCGTCGCCATGGCCGTGATGATCGCGGCGCTCGGCGGCTATGGCGTTTACGTGCTCAACGCCGCCGGCGGCATCGTCGCCGACACCTACGATCGCCCGCTCGACGCCGCCGCGCGCGGCGACAGCATCGCCGCGATCCGCGGATTCGAATATAGCAGCGCCGCGGTGGCGGTCCTGGCGCTGCTGCTGGCCGCAGCGATCACGTTTTTGCTCGCGCGCCGCATCGTTCGCCCGCTGGCGCTGGCGGCGCGGGCGGCGGATCGCATCGCCGGCGGCGAGCTCGACACCGTGATTCCGCGCGGCGGCGGCGACGAAACCGGCATCCTGCTGAACACGTTAAGCGCGATGCGCGACAACATCCGGGCCATGATGGCGCGCGAGCGCGAGCAGCGCCGTTCGGCGCAGAGCCGGCTCGCCGACGCGCTCGAAAGCTCGCATGAAGGCATGGTGCTGGTCGATGCCGACGGCCGCGTCGTCGTCGCCAACAGCCAGATGGCCGAATTCTTTCCCGCCCTCGCCGCGGTGATTCGCCCCGCCGCCGACTTCGCCATGATCGCGCCCGCGATGCGCGGCCATTTGCTGCGGCCGGACGCGGCGCCGGACCTGGCGGAAATTCAGGCCAACGGCAGCGAATTGCAGCTCGCCGACGGCCGCTGGATTCGCGTCAGCCGAAGCAGCACGCGCGACGGCGGCGGCTTCTTCTTTTTCACCGATTTCACCGAGGTCAAGGAACGCGAGCGGCGCTATCGCGAGGCGCAACGCCAGGCCGAGGCGGCGAGCCGCGCCAAGAGCTCGTTCCTCGCCAATATGAGCCACGAACTCAGGACGCCCTTGAACGCCATTATCGGCTTCTCGGAAATCATGATGCGCGAGACCATGGGCCCGGTCGGCAATCCGCATTACGTCTCCTATCTCGGCGATATTTTGCAAAGCGGCCGCCACTTGCTGACCGTCATCAACGGCGTGCTCGATCTGGCGAAAAGCGAGAGCGGAACCATGCCGCTGCATCGCGAGAGCGTGAATATCGCGGCGATCCTGGCCGAATGCGCCACCATGATGCGCGACCAATGCGCGCGCGGCGGCATCGGGCTCGGCATCGCGGCCGCCGACGGGCTCCCGCCGCTCTCCGGCGATCCGGCCAAGCTGCGCCAAATCTTTCTCAATCTCCTGTCCAACGCGGTCAAATTCACCGACCCCGGCGGCACGGTCTCGGTCCGCGCCGACAGCCGGGGCGACGCGGTCGCGATCGAGGTCCGCGACACCGGCATCGGCATGTCGGCGGCGGACATTCCCCTGGCGCTGTCGCCGTTCGGCCAGATCGACAGCCGGCTCGCGCGGCGCTATGATGGCACCGGCCTCGGCTTGCCCCTGGCCAAGGAATTGACCGAGCGGCATGGCGGCACGCTCGCCATCGAAAGCGAGCCGGGAAAAGGCACCGTCATTCGCGTGACCTTGCCCATCGCCCCCGCCGCGATGTCGGGCGCCGACGCGCTCGCCGCCTGAG
>JAATGI010000133.1 GCA_015654725.1 Rhodospirillales bacterium | reverse complement strand
GATTCGGTCGGCGAGTTCTACTCCGTCGCCATCACCAACAATTTGCAGCAGGCCGATACCGGGACCAAGATGATCCATCTCGGGCGCAACACGCGCTCGACCGTGATCTCCAAGGGCATCTCGGCGGGGCGCGGCCAGAATACCTATCGCGGTTTGGTTCGGGTTCAGCCCAAGGCCGCCAACGCGCGCAACTACACGCAATGCGATTCGCTGCTGATCGGCGCCAGATGCGGCGCCCATACCGTGCCCTATATCGAGGTGCGCAATCCCTCGGCGCGGGTCGAGCATGAGGCCACGACTTCGAAAATCAGCGAAGACCAGATGTTCTATTGCCGGCAGCGCGGGCTCAGCCAAGAAGACGCGCTGGGGCTGATCGTCAACGGCTTCTGCAAGGAAGTGTTGAAGGAATTGCCGATGGAATTCGCCGTCGAGGCGCAGAAACTCCTGTCTGTGAGTCTCGAAGGCAGCGTCGGTTAGCCGAATGCGTTTTCACACTCTCAACGTCGTCCCCGCGGAAGCGGGGACCCAGGGCCGACCGCACGTCGCCTGTCCTGGATTCTCGCTTTCGCGGGAATGACGAAGTAGGAATTGGACGCAATGAGTCTTCTGAACATCGACAACCTTCACGCGTCGGTCGAGGGCGGGCGCGAAATCCTGAAAGGCATTTCGCTCGAAGTGAAAGCGGGCGAGGTCCACGCCATCATGGGGCCGAACGGCTCGGGCAAGAGCACGCTCGCCGGCGTGCTGGCGGGCCGCGAGGGCTACACGGTCAGCCAAGGCAGCGTGACCTATGACGGCCGCGACCTCTTGGCGATGTCGCCCGAGGATCGCGCCCGCGCCGGGATTTTTCTGGCGTTTCAATATCCGGTCGAAATCCCCGGCGTGAACAATATGTATTTCCTGCGCATGGCGCTCAACGCGCTGCATCGCGCGCGGGGCGAGCCGGAACTCGATGCCGGCCAGTTTCTCAAGACGGTGCGCGCCAAGCTCAAATTCCTCGAAATTGAGGACGATCTGTTGCAGCGCGCCGTCAATGTCGGTTTTTCCGGCGGCGAGAAAAAGCGCAACGAGATTTTCCAGATGGCGATGCTGGAGCCGCGCCTCGCCATTCTCGACGAGACCGATAGCGGCCTCGATATCGATGCGCTGCGGCTGGTGGCGAACGGCATCAATCGCCTCCGCGCGCCCGACCGCGCGGCGATCATGATCACGCATTACCAGCGCCTCTTGGATTATGTCGAGCCGGACTTCGTCCATGTCCTGAGCGAGGGCCGGATCGTCCGCTCGGGCGATAAGAGCCTCGCGGCCGAGCTCGAGAAATACGGCTACGCCGCCTTCGGCGATGCCGCGTGAGACCGCGATGTCCGCGATCAAGACCGAGGCGGCACCCTATCTCGACGCATTCCGCGCCAATGCAAGCGAGCCGGCGTGGCTCGTCGATCATCGCCGCGCGGCGCTGACCGCGTTCGGCGAGCGGGGATTTCCGTCCCGCCGCGAAGAAGCGTGGCGATTCACCAACCTGCGCCCACTTACGGCCCACGCATTCGCCCCTATTCCCTCCCCCTCGATTGGGGAGGGAAGAAATGCCGAGCGGCAGCGAGGCATTTCGGGTGGGGGTGATGCTGGTGGCGCGATCACCCCCACCCGCTCGCAGCCTTCGGCTGCTCGCGCCCTCCCCCATCAAGGGGGAGGGAAATTAGGTGCGGAAATTGATCTAGGTGTTCCGACCTATCGCCTCGTTTTCCTCAATGGCATTTTGCAATCCGGCCCGACCGACCTGCCCAAAGGCGCGTGGCTCGCCTCGACAGCGCGGACGATTGCCGAACGGCCTGATCTGGCGAAGCAGGCACTCGATCCGAGCGACCTCGCCGGCGGTCAGCCCTTCGCGTCCTTGAACGCGGCGTTGTTCGCCGATGGCTTCGTTCTCGCGTTGGAGCCGGGCGCGACGCTCGACCGGCCAGTCGAGATCATCCATATCGCCGAAGCCGTGAGCGCCGCTTCGATTCATTCGCGCAACGCCATTCTTTTGAGCGCCGGCGCCAAGGCGACCGTGATTGAAACTTATTCGGGCAAGGGCGCCTACTGGACCAACGCGGTGACGGAAGTGGCGGTCGGCGCCGGCGCCGCGCTCGTCCATATCCAATTGCAGGACGAGGATAGGCGCGCGATCCATCTGGCGATGGCGCGGGCCAAATTGGCGAAGGGCGCGTCCTATCGAAATTTCGGCTTGACCCTCGGTGCCAACCTGTCGCGCCGCGACGTGCAGATCGCGCTGGGCGAAGGCGCCTCCTGCGCGGTCAATGGCGCTTATCTCTTGCGCGGCGAGCAGGACACCACCAACGCCATTTTCATCGATCACGCGGCACCCGGCGCCACGACGCGCGAGTTGTTCAAGGGCGTGCTCGATGAGCGCGCCCATGGCGCGTTCCTCGGCACCATCGCGGTGCGGCAGGACGCGCAAAAGACCGACGCGCAACAGACCAGCCGCACCTTGCTGCTGAGCGACCGCGCTGCGATCGACACCAAGCCCGAACTCGACATTCTCGCCGACGATGTCAAATGCTCTCACGGCGCGGCGGTCGGCGATCTCGACAAGGACATGCTGTTTTACTTGCGCGCGCGCGGCATCGGCGCCGACGAGGCGCGGCGTTTGCTGATCGAGGCCTTCGTGCTCGACGCGATCGAGACGGTGGAAGACATGCGAATCCGCGAACACCTGTCATCGCGGGTGCGGCGCTGGCTTGGCTCCTTCGAGACGCACGCTTCGCGCGCTCCTCAGGATGAGGGGAGGGCGTGATGTCGTTTGACCCCCAAGCGCTGCGCCGCGACTTCCCCATTTTCGCCAACAATCCCGGCCTGGTCTATCTCGACAGCGCCGCGAGCGCGCAGAAACCCGCCGCCGTGATCGATGGCGTGTCGAACTTTTACCGCACCGACTACGCCAATATTCATCGCGGCGTTTATCGGCTCTCGGCGAAATCGACCGAGCTGTATGAGAACGCGCGCGAGCGCGTGCGGAAATTCCTCAACGCCAAGCATTTCGGCGAGATCGTGTTCGTGCGCGGCGCCACCGAGGGCATCAATCTCGTCGCCTATAGCTGGGGCGGCGCATTCCTCAAGCCCGGCGACGAAGTGCTGCTGACCGAGCTGGAGCATCACGCCAATATCGTGCCGTGGCAGATTCTGCGCGACCGCATCGGCTTCAAGATCGTGGCGGCGCCGATCGACGCCACCGGCGGGCTCGACCTCGCCAAACTCGAGGCGCTGATTTCGCCGCGCACCAAGCTGGTCGCGGTGACGCAGCTCGCCAACGCCACCGGCGCGATGGTGCCGGTCGAAACCATCGCGCGGCTCGCCCACGCCAAGGGAGCGAAGATCCTGGTCGATGGCTGCCAGGCGGCGCCGCGTCTCGCGGTCGATGTTCAGGCGTTGGATTGCGATTTCTATGTCTTTTCCGGCCACAAGATTTACGGCCCGACCGGCATCGGCGTGCTCTACGCCAAGAAGGCGATCCTCGATGCCATGCCGCCGTTCCAAGGCGGCGGCGACATGATTCTCAACGTCACCTTCGAGAAGACCGAGTTTCAGGAGCCGCCGGTGCGGTTCGAGGCCGGCACGCCCGATATCTCGGGCGCGATCGGGCTGGCGATGGCGCTCGATTATGTCGATGCCATCGGGCGCGATGCCATCTTGGCGCATGAAGAGGCCCTCACGGGTTATGGCGTCGATATCGTGTCGCGGCTCCCGGGCGTGCGGCTTGTCGGTGCGGGCCAGCATCGGCTCGGGATTCTGTCGCTCGAAGTCGAGGGCATTCACCCGCACGATGTCGCGACCTTGCTCGACGGGCATAAGGTCGCGGTGCGCGCCGGGCATCATTGCGCGCAGCCGCTTCTCGACAAGCTCGGGCTCGGCGCCACCACGCGCGCCTCGTTCGGCGTCTATAACGACGAGCGCGATATCGACGCGTTCGCGGCCGCGGTCAAGGCGGCGCAGAGGACTTTCAAAACGGTGACGCGATGACGATGGATTTGCGCGATCTCTATCAGGACATCATTCTCGATCACGGCCAGCATCCGCGGAATTTCCACGCGCTGGCCCATCCCAGCCATTCCGCCAACGGCCACAATCCGCTGTGCGGCGATCGCGTGACGATCTATCTCGATCTCGACGGCGACAAGATCAAGGACGTAAGTTTCGTCGGCCGCGGCTACGCCATCAGCCAGGCCTCGGCCTCGCTGATGACGGAAATCGTGAAGGGCAAGACGCTCGCCGAGGCCGACGCGCTGTTCAAATCCTTCCACGCCAAGGTCACGGGCGGCGAGGAAATATCGTTGCCGAGCGAACTTGAAGACGATGCCGAGCGGCTCGAACCCTTGACCGGCGTCAAGACCTATCCGGCGCGGGTCAAATGCGCGACACTCGCCTGGCATGCTTTCGAGGCGGCGGTGAAAAGCGGCGCCCTCGGCGCCACGGTCAAGACGGAGTAGGGGATATGGACGAAAAACCGCCCTTCGATTTCCCGGGCGATCCCGCCGAGATGACGGCGGATGTGGTGCGTCCCGATTCCGATCCGGCCGGCGATGACTTGACCGCGCGCGTGGTCGAGGCCCTGAAGACCGTCCGCGATCCCGAAATCCCGGTCAATCTCATCGATCTCGGCCTGATCTACGATCTCTTGGTCAATAAAGACGGCACGGTCTATGTCGAAATGACCTTGACCGCGCCGTCCTGCCCGGCCGCGATCCAGCTTCCGGGCGATGTCGAGCGCGCCGTCGGCACTGTCGAGGGCGTCAAGGATGTCCGCGTCAAGGTGGTGTGGACGCCGCCTTGGACTCAGGACCGCATGAGCTACGAGGCGCGGCTGGAACTCGGTCTCATGTGACCGATCGCTCGGGGGCGAAGCGATGGCGGGACGAAAAAT
>JAATGI010000118.1 GCA_015654725.1 Rhodospirillales bacterium | reverse complement strand
GCGCGGCGGCCGACGCGGTCGCCGCGGTCGAGGCCGCGCACCGCGCCTTCCCCGCCTGGTCGCGCACCGTGCCGCGCGACCGCGGCAAGTTGCTCTTGAAGATCGCGGAAGCGATGGAGGCGCGCGCCGAGGAGATCGCGCGGCTGTTGGCGCTCGAAAACGGCAACGCGCTTCGTACCCAGGCGCGGCCCGAGGCGAAGAACACCGCCGATATTTTCCGCTATTTCGGCGGCCTCGCCGGCGAGCTCAAGGGCGAGACGATCCCCTTCGGCGAGCATGTGCTGAGCTATACCAGGCGCGAGCCGTTGGGCGTGGTCGGCGCCATCATTCCGTGGAACGCGCCGATCCTCTTGGGCGCATTGAAGATCGCGCCCGCCTTGTGCGCCGGCAACACGCTGGTGATGAAGGCGGCGGAAGACGCGCCGCTCGCGGTGCTGTTGATGGCCGAGATCTGCCAGGCGTTCCTGCCCAAGGGCGTGCTCAATCTCATCACCGGCTTCGGCCCCGAATGCGGCGCGCCGCTCGCCAATCACCCGCTGGTCAGGAAGCTCAGCTTCACCGGCTCGACCGAGGTCGGCAAGTCGGTGATGCGCGCGGCGGCGGACCGTATCGTGCCGGTGTCGCTGGAGCTGGGCGGCAAAAGCCCGTCCATCGTCTATCCCGATTGCGACGAGGATTGGGTGGTCGACGGCATCATCGGCGCCATGCGCTTCACCCGGCAGAGCCAATCCTGCACCGCTGGCTCGCGCATGTTCCTCCACGCCGACATCTTCGACAGCTTCCTCGGCAAGCTCAAGGCGAAGACGGAAAAGCTCAAGATCGGCGATCCGCTCGACGAGGCGACCGACATCGGCTCGATCATCAACAACAAGCAATTCACCAAGGTGTGCGGCTATCTCGAGGACGGGTTGAGGCGCAAGGAGGCGAAGCTGGTGTTCGGCGGCCTGCCGCCCAAAGAAGGCCCGCTCGCGGAAGGCTATTTTGCAATCCCGACCGTGTTCGCGGACCAGTCGAACGATTGGCGCTTGGCGCGCGAGGAGATTTTCGGCCCGGTGCTGGTCGCGATTCCGTGGCGCGACGAGGACGACGCGATCCGCATGGCCAACGACAGCCACTACGGTCTCGCCGCCTATGTCTGGACGCATGAGATCGGGCGAGCCTTGCGCGCCGCGCACGCCATCCAATCGGGCTGGGTGCAAGTCAATCAGGGCCTCGGTCAGGCGCCGGGCCATTCCTATGGCGGCTACAAGCAGAGCGGCATCGGGCGCGAATTCTCGCTCGAAGGCATGCTCGACAGCTTCACCCAACGCAAGAACGTGACGGTGAATCTGAACACGCCGGTCCGGGGATAAAGTCCACCTTTCGGTGGTGTGAAGGAGTCCGGTTACGGTCGCGGAGGCGGCACTGAAGGACTCCAGTGCTAAACCGCGCAAGGAGTTATGCATTAGCGATCTTGAACGACGCCAGCTTGGGCGCACCGGCTTGTCCGTGACCGTCCTTGGCTTCGGCGCCATGGATCTGGGCGGCCCGCCGCCGGCCAGTGAGATTTCCGACGAAGAAGCGGCCCGGGTGCTGAACGCCGTCCTGGATAGCGGCATCAATTTCATCGACACGGCGGTCTGCTACGGCACCAGCGAAAGGCGCATCGGCCAAGCCATTTCGCATCGCCGTCGCGAGTTCATACTCGCGACCAAATGCGGCTGCGTGCCCGGCAAGCCGATGGGCGCACCCCATATTCACACGGCCGCTAACATACGCGCCGGTGTCGAACATAGCTTGCGCCTGATGCGGACCGACTATGTCGATATCGCCCAGTTCCACCACAGCCTCACGCGCAAAGAGTGGCAGGTGGAGGGCGCGTTGGATGAACTCCTGAAGCTGAAACAAGAAGGCAAGCTCCGCTTTATCGGCGTCTCGGGAATCCTGCCGAACCTGGTCGAACAGATCGATTCCGGCCTGTTCGACGTCTTCCAAATTCCGTATTCGGCGTTGCAGCGCGAGCACGAAACCGTCATCGCGAAAGCCTCCACCGCCGGCGCCGGCGTCATTATCCGCGGCGGCGTCGCCCGCGGCGCGCCGACCGATTGGAACAAGCGCTACTACATGCTGACCAGCGACGAACTGAGCGGCCGTTGGGACAAGGCGCGGTTGGATGAATTGCTGAACGGCATGAGCCGCATCGAATTCATGGTGCGCTTCGCGATCGCCCTGCCGGCGCTCGACACCACCATTATCGGCACCAAGAATCTCGACCATCTTCGCGAGAATGTCGCCGCGGCGCTGAAAGGCCCGCTGCCCGCGGATATTGTCGTCGAAGCGAAGCGCCGCCTCGATGCCACCGGATCGCGGCCAGTCCATTCGGGCCAGTAGGCCGCGCGTCGTTACGAAGTTCGGGAGTAAGATCAGTGAATGCTCCCGCCGCCGTCTGACCGCCGCATGCGTTCCGCCATTGCCCTTCGCCATGTCGCTTTCGAGGATTTGGGCCTGCTCGCGCCGATCCTGGCGGCAGGGGGATGGGACTGCGCCTATCGCGAGGCGCCGACCGACGACCTCACCGACCCCGCGATCGACGAGGCCAATCTTCTGATCGTGCTGGGCGGTCCGATCGGGGTTTACGAGGCCGACGCCTATCCGTTTCTCGCGCGCGAGATCGCGCTGTTGGAGCGGCGGCTGGCGCGCGGCCGGTCGACATTGGGCATTTGTCTTGGCAGCCAGCTCATGGCGAAGGCGCTCGGCGCGCGTGTCTATCCCGGCGGCATCAAGGAAATCGACTGGGGCAACGTCACGCTGACCGAGGCGGGAATGAGGTCATGTCTGCGGCCGCTGGCCGATGCCGGCGCGGCGGTCTTGCACTGGCATGACGATACCTTCGACTTGCCGGCTGGAGCCGTGCGGCTTGCGGGCAACGCGGCTTATGAGAACCAGGCGTTTGCTTACGGGAACCGTGGCCTGGCGCTGCAATTTCATATCGAAGCCGACCCGATGCGGCTCGAAACCTGGTTTGTCGGACACACGATGGAACTATCCGCCGCCGGTATATCGGTTCCCGAATTGCGCGCTGCGACCGCCGCCGTCGCCGGCCGACAGGCGAGCGAACATGCGACGCGCATTTTCGGCGACTGGTTGAGACAGATCGATCAACTCACATAGCGTCAGCCGAGACCGTCTCCCACAAGTCGTGCCTTGCGGTGTTTAGCCGAAAGTGAAGGCGTAGGCTTGCACGCCGGGATCGCTGAACCGTATTTCGAAAGTCCGGTCCATGATCGGACCGGACTGGCGGATGAGTTGATAGAGCCGCTGGCCGGTCACGGTGCCGTTGCCCGCACCATCGACGTCGCTGCCGTGACTGTAGTCCGGCGGCGCGCCGTCGATGGTGACGCGGAATTGTACCGGCTTGCCGTCGGGCGACGGCCCCAACACCAGATGCAGGTCGCGCGCGTGAAAGCGATAGACGATGCCGCCGGTCTTTTCATTGAGCGTGGCGCGCTCCATGCCGATGGTCCAGTTGCCCGACAAACCCCATTCGTTGAGATGAGGCACTGGCGCTTCATAAATATGGCCCATGTCATGGACCGCTCCGCCGGGCGAGACGAAGTTGTCGGCGCGGAAATAACCGAGATAGGTCTCGGGCGATTGCGCGTCGCTTTCGTCGGACGCCGCCTCGGCGCCGGTGGCATTCACCGCGACGAGACCGCCCGCGACGTTCTCGCCCGCCTCCGCCAGCAATTGCTGGATGACTCGTTCGGACTCGTCGTAGTCGCCTTCGCCGAAATGCTCGTGGCGGATCCGGCCTTGCGCGTCGATGAAATAATGCGCGGGCCAATAATGGTTATCGAAGGCGCGCCAGATCGTATAGTCGTTGTCGAGTGCGACCGGATACGCGATCTTCAAGTCGGCGACGGCTTTCTCGACATTGTCGACATCGCGCTCGAAGGCGAATTCGGGCGAGTGGACGCCGATCACCACCAGCCCCCGATCCTTGTATTTTTCCGCCCAGGCGCGGACATAGGGAATGGCGCGCAGGCAATTGATGCAGGAATAGGTCCAGAAATCGATTAGCACCACCTTGCCCTTGAGCGCGGCCGGCGTCAGCGGCGGCGAATTCAGCCAAGTCTCCGCGCCGTCGAGCGACGGGAAGGCGCCTTCGACCGGCAGCGTTTCGGCTGGGCCGGGCTTCTTCGCCGTCATCATCATGGCGGAGTTGCTCATCATGCTCCCGCCCGTCATCGCGGGACCGTTCATCACGACCGACGATTTGGGTTGGGCATTTTCCGGATGCAACTTGTCGAGCAGCCCCTGCTCCAGGGATGCCGTGCTGGCGACGGAAACACGGGTCAGGAACCCGGTATCCGCGCCGAGCGCGATGACGACCACGGCGATCAGCACGGCGACACCCAGACCACGGCGGATCCACTCGCCGACGCCCAGCGAGCGCTTCATCGCGGCGAAGATGCGCCCGCCGACCAGCAGCGCCAACGCCAGCGAGGTGGCGGCACCCGCCGCATAAGCCGCGAGCAATAGCGTCGTTCCGACATTGGCCCCTTGCAGGGCCGCGCCGGTGAGAATCAGTCCTAGGACCGGCCCCGCGCAGGGCGCCCATAACAGCCCGGTCGCGATGCCAAGCAACACCGAGGTCCAGATCGAGACGCCCGCCTCGCCGCCCCGCTGTGCCGATTCAGAAAGCCGCGCGCCGAGCTGCACCAAGGGACGCGTCAGGACATCGGACAAAGCCGGGAACAATAGAATGAGGCCGAACGCCGCCAGCAACACGATGGCGGCATATCGGCCATATTCGTTGGCTTGAACTGCCCAGCCGCCGCCGACCGCCGCCAACGTCGCGATCAGTGCGAAGGTCACTGCCATGCCGGCCAGCATCGGCAGCCCGCTCCTGACGAAAGGACGATCCGCCCGCGCGAACACGAACGGCAGCACCGGCAGGATGCAGGGGCTGACGATGGTCAGAACGCCGCCGAGATAGGCGAGCAGAAACAGAATCATGGGCGTCGACTTCGGCCGTCAGGCGACGGCGGGTTTGAATTTCAGCGCGATGCCGTTCATGCAGTAACGCAGGCCGGTCGGCTTCGGCCCGTCATCGAAGACGTGGCCGAGGTGACCGCCGCAGCGGCTGCAATGAACCGCCGTCCGCGTCATGCCCAGGGAATCGTCCGCAGCGGTGCCGACCGCGTGCGGCAACGGTTCCCAGAAGCTCGGCCAGCCGGTGCCGCTGTCGAATTTGGTCGCCGACGAAAACAGGTCGAGATCGCAGCCCGTGCAGACGAAGATGCCGTTGCGGTGCTCGGCCAAGAGCGGGCTGGTGAAGGGCCGCTCGGTCGCGGCCTCGCGCAGCACGGCGTATTGGTCCGGCGTCAGCAGCTTTTGCCATTCGGCGTCGCTGTGCGTGACCGCGAAGGCTTCGTCGGCGCGCGCGCCGAAGCGGCCCACCTCGGCACGACAAATGCCGTCGCCGCTCCGGCGAATAGGACAAAACGTCGGGTCAACATGCTTTTGCTCCCATGACGACATGCCTCTACACAAATATTCGCGCATCGCACTATAAACGGTATGCGCTATATTTTAATGGGAATAGCGACCATCACACGCTTTTGAAGCCTTGGGAGGAATGAGCCGATGCCTGAAGCAAAGAAATTCGAGGTTCTGGATCCGCGCACGGGAAAAGTCGATTTCCTCCTGGATTGCGCCGAAGCGGCGCAGGTGAAGGCGAAAGCCGATGGGTTGCGCGCCCGCCAGCCCGCCTGGGCGGCGCTTGGTGTCGAGGGCCGCGTTGCGGTTATGCGCCGTTGGTCCGAGGCGCTTACTCATCACGCCAAGGCCATCGGCGAGGCGGATGCCCGCGATACCGGCGGCGCGCTGTCGCGCCAGGTACCGCAAATCGTTCAGGGCTTCATTGCCGCGCATTGCGCTGGGGCATCCGCGCAGTATAAGGCGATGTTCCGCTCGGGCATTTCGCCGGGCATGCCGCACGTCCACTACGACACGGTGCTAAAACCGTTTCCGCTGGTGGGCGTGATCTCACCCTGGAACGCACCGACGATGCTGACCATGCACCGCTCGATCCTGCCGCTGCTCGCCGGCTGCGCGGTGCTGGTGAAGCCGTCCGAGGTGACGCCGCGTTTCGTGGCACCCGTGAAGGCGAGCATGGCCGACGTACCCGAACTGGCCGCGATCTTCGATTTCGTGCTCGGCGATGGCGCCACCGGCGCCGCGTTGGTCGATCAAGTCGACTTCATCTCCTTCACCGGCTCGGTGCCCAATGGTCGCCGCGTCGCGCAAGCCTGCGCCGGCCGCTTCATTCCGTGCGAGCTCGAACTTGGCGGCAAGGACCCGCTCGTGATCACCGCGACGGCCAATCTTGAGGACGCGATCTCGGCGACAGTACGCGGCGCCCTTTCCGGCACCGGCCAGGTTTGCTTTTCGATCGAGCGCGTCTATGTCGAGCGGCCGCTTTACAGCCGTTTCGTCGCCGCGCTGGCCGAACGCTGTGCGCAGGTCAGACTGCGTCACCCCAACCCGAACGAAGGCGAGATCGGCCCCTTCACCATGCGGCGTCAGGCGTCGATAGTGGATTCGCACCTCGACGACGCATTGGCCAAGGGCGCGAAGATCGTAACCGGCGGCAAGAGCTTTGAACTCGATGGCGGCCTTTATATGAAACCGACCATCCTGACTAACGTCACACACGATATGCGCATCATGCGCGAGGAGACGTTCGGGCCGGTGATCCCGGTGATGGCTTACGACACACCGGACGAAGCGGTGGCATTAGCGAACGATACGGATTTCGGTCTCTCCGCCGCCGTGATCGCGGGGACCGACCAAGAGGCGACGGCGATCGCGTCCCGCATCAACGCCGGCAACGTCTCCGTCCAGGATGCTTTTCTCACTTTCGCGGCGGCACCGGCGGAATCGGACTCCTTCGGCGCTTCCGGCCTCGGCGGCAAGCGCAGCGGCATCCAGCGCTATCTGAAGCGCCAGGCGCTGCTGCACAACACGGCGCGACCCATCTGCCTGACCGAGCCGCCGCGCATGGCGGCGGAGTAACGGTTCGAGAAGGTCGCCGAGCATGAAATACCGTCAACTCGGCGCGACGGGACCCCGCGTCTCGGCCTTGGGCCTCGGCTGCATGGGCATGTCGGGCATGTATGGACCGGCCGATCGCGTGGAGAGCATCGCCACCATCCACGCGCACTCGATTCCGGCATCAACCTGCTCGATACCGGCGACTTCTACGGCATGGGCCATAACGAGATGCTGATCGGCGAGGCGCTGAAAGGAACCAAGCGGGACCGCGCGCTCGTCAGCGTCAAGTTCGGTGAGTTGCGCGATCCGGCCAATGGCTGGCACGGCAACGACGCGCGACCCGCGGCGGTGAAGAACTTCCTCGCCTATTCGCTGCAACGGCTGGGACTCGACCATATCGACATCTACCGGCCGGCGCGCCTCGATCCCCATGTGCCGATCGAGGATACCGTCGGCGCGATCGCCGAGATGGTGAGGGCCGGCTATGTCCGGCATATCGGCCTCTCCGAGGTCGGTTCGGAGACCTTGCGACGCGCGGCGGCGGTGCATCCGATCTGCGATCTTCAGATCGAATATTCGCTGATTTCGCGCGGCATCGAGGACGGAATCCTTGCCACCTGCCGCTCGCTCGGAATCGGGATCACCGCACAGGTCCCTCTCAAAATTGGGCGTCAGAATTACGCTGGGTGTTGATCCCCGCATTTTGACAACACATCTATGTGTATTCAAAGTTTGTGAGATGTCAATATGGAAGCACAAATCCGTGCAATGAAATGAAGAGGACTTATACCCTCAAACGGCGGGCCGATCAGCAGGCGCGGACGCGGCAAAAGATTGTCGAGGCCGCGGTTGACCTGCATACGACCGTGGGACCAGGGCGAACCACCATCAGCATGGTGGCAAAGCAGGCGGGCGTTCAGCGCCACACCCTCTATGCTCATTTCCCCGATGAGCGAAGCCTATTTGTCGCCTGCTCGGGGCTGGCCTTGGAGCGCGACCCACTGCCGGTCGCCGACTCTTGGCGAGGGATTAAGGACCGGCGCGAACGGCTGCGCGTGGGCCTGCAAGCGATTTACGACTGGTATGAGCGCAATGCCGAGCTCGTCGCTGGCGTCTTGCGCGACGCCGACTACCACCCGTTAACTCGAGAGCTTGTTGTGCTGCGGTTCGGGCCTCTCATCGCCGACTATGAGAAGGTACTCGGCGCATCGCTGACCGTGAAGCAGCGTGCCGTGCTTCGGTTGGCACTAAGTTGTTTCACGTGGCGGACTCTAGTCCGGGAGAGCGGGCTGAAGCAAGGCGCCGCAGTCGCCGTAATGGTTCAGGCTATCGACCGCCGACTGTTGTGAGAATTCGGAAAGGGGCAGCCTCGATTCTTGGCCGTCCCGGCGACGTTTCCCCGCCTGGGTGATCGACATGACTCATTTGGAAAGGTCGTTCGCCAGTTGGCGGCGAACGTCGGCCGTGATCTCGAACGACCGCAACCGCGCCGCATGATCGAACGCTTGGCCCGAGATCATGATCTCGTCGGTCCCGGTCCGGCCGATGAAGGCGTCAAGCCCGTCCCGGACCGTTTCGGGCGAGCCGACAACCGCGCAGGACAATGTCTGGTCCAAGATCGACAGTTCCCGTGGCGACAGACTCGTCTCGAAATCATCCATTGGCGGCGGCAGCGGCCCGGGTCGGCCTTGGCGGAGGTTGATGAAGGCCTGCTGGAGCGAACTGAAGAGGCGCCTCGCTTCCTTATCGGTTTCGGCCGCAAAGACATTCAGGCCGAGCATCACGTATGGCTTGGCCAGGTTTTCCGACGGCTCGAAGCGGCTCCGATAGAGGCCGATTGCGGTCATCATCTGGGCCGGAGCGAAATGGGAAGCGAAGGCGAACGGCAAACCGAGCGCCGCGGCGAATTGAGCGCCGAACAGGCTCGATCCCAGAATCCAAATCGGCACATTCAGGCCAGCCCCGGGAACCGCTCGGACAACCTGGCCCGGCACCACGGGCCGGAAATACGCGATAAGTTCGACGACATCGTGGGGAAAGGCATCGACGTCGCCGCTTAGATTGCGCCGCAGCGCCTGAGCGGTCAGTTGATCGGTACCCGGTGCGCGGCCGAGGCCGAGATCGATCCGGCCGGGATAAAGCGCCTCCAGGGTGCCAAACTGTTCGGCGATCACGAGCGGGGCGTGGTTCGGCAACATAATCCCCCCGGCGCCGACCCGGATCGTCGAGGTCCCGCCTGCGACGTGCCCGATTACGACCGACGTGGCAGCGCTGGCGATCCCCGCCATATTGTGATGCTCAGCCAGCCAATAGCGATTGTAACCCCACCGCTCGGCGTGGCGCGCGAGATCGAGGGTGTTCCGCAAGGCCTGTGAGGCGTTGCTGCCCTGGACAATCGGCGAAAGGTCGAGAACCGAGAACGGAATCATGAATCGAATATACTACGTGCGGTCCGCGTATCTCGGCGACGTCAATTTCGTGCTCCTCATCTCCCTTTTGGTTGGGTCGTTGCCCGGTGAAGAAAAAGGCCGTGCCCGAAGGCACGGCCCAAGTTTAGGGAGGAAGCGAGGGAGAGGCGCCCCATACATTGTATGAGACGTGTCCCTCACGTATCCGAAGGCCGGAGCCCCCGAACCCGCGAACGTATATCGCCAGATGCCGGGAGATATGTCAATATATAAGATATTACAGCGATATATTAGAATTCACGACGAGCCATCATTTTGGGCTTGGCCGGGCGACACAAGAGGGTAAAGTCTCGCAGTGGTCCTTTCGAAGCGTTTTCCTGGATTTCTAGGTCGCGCCGAGTTTGGAGTTACCTCCTGCGAGTTGATTGGGGCGATGTTTCCTTTGTACAAAATAATGGGCTAATTTGAGATCATGTTGGGGAAGATCGTTCGTGGCGGCCTCGGCGTCGGCGAGTGCGCGATGACGGAAAACGAAGCGTCGGGGATGATTGCGCGGCGCCTTATTGCGGCTACGGGCAGGGTATTTTTGCTCGGGTTCCCGGCATGACCGGCGCCGCCAGAATTCCGCCACGGCGTCTCGAGCTGGATCATATCATCGGTTCATTGCGTGAGGCCCGCGACCGTTGGCGCCGAGCGCATCCGCGCAACCAAGAATCCGGCGGTCGCAGTTTTCCGTCGCGCGAGGCGGTCGGAAAGATCACGGCCGAATTATGCGGCGCGCTGTTTCCGATGCGGCTCGGACCGGCCGACCTGCGGGTCGACGGAGAGGACTATTATGTCGGCCACACGCTGACCGTCGCGCTTGCCGCATTGGAGACCCAAATCCGTCTTGAGTTGGGAAACAGCGTCCCGGATGAAGAGGTCGATGCCGGGCAAGCGGAGGAAAAGGCGCGCTTGATCGTCCGAGACTTCGCGCTGGCGCTGCCCGAAATCCGCTCGATTCTCGATAGCGATGTCGAAGCCGCCTATTCGGGCGATCCGGCCGCTCGCAGCGTGGACGAGGTCCTGCTCTGCTATCCTGGTATCATCGCGATCATCCATTATCGCTTGGCGCACCGTCTTCATGATTTGGGCGTTCCGCTGGTGGCGCGAATGATGACCGAGATCGCGCATTCTGGGACCGGCATCGACATTCATCCCGGCGCCACCATCGGCGGCAGCTTCTTCATCGATCATGGCACCGGTGTCGTGATCGGCGAGACCGCGGTGATCGGCAAACGGGTCCGCGTCTATCAGGCGGTGACCTTGGGCGCGAAGCGCTTCCCGGCCGATCCGAGCGGCCAGCTTCAGAAAGGTTTGCCGCGCCATCCGGTGGTCGAAGATGACGTCGTTATCTATGCCGGTGCCACGATCCTCGGCCGCGTGACCATCGGCAAAGGCTCCACGATCGGCGGCAATGTCTGGCTCACCGAGAGCGTACTGCCGGGAAGCCACGTCAACCAAGCGACGAACCGGCAGGAGCCGTTTCCGAATGGGGATGATCGCGATCATGCCCCCACGATTTCGCATGCCAACAACTAGGAACATCAATCATGGCGGACGATAAAGTACCCCAGCAAGCGCTCGGCGACGATGCCGCGCGCCAACTCGCGAACGCGACCAAGACGGTACCGCAATTCGGTCTCATCACGCCGCGATGGCTGGTGTTTTTGCTGCATTGGGTGCCGGTCGAGGCCGGCATTTATCGCCTCAACAAGGTCAAGAATCCGAACGACGTGCTGGTCGCCTGCACGCAACGCGACGAGGCGGAACTGCCGCAGACCTTCGTCGATTACGACGACCATCCGCGCGAATATTTCTTGAACGCGGTGACCACGATTCTCGATATTCACACCCGGATCTCCGACCTGTACAGCAAGCCGCACGATCAGATCCGCGAACAATTGCGGCTCACGATCGAAGCGATCAAGGAGCGCCAAGAGAGCGAGCTGATCAACAATGCGGGCTACGGCCTGCTCGCCAATGTCGATCCGGCGCAACGGATTCAAACGATCGACGGAGCGCCGACGCCGGACGATCTCGATGAGTTGATCACCAAGGTCTGGAAGGAACCCGGTTTTTTCCTCGCCCATCCGCACGCCATCGCCGCCTTCGGCCGCGAATGCACGCGGCGCGGCGTGCCGCCGCCGACCGTCAATCTGTTCGGGTCGCCCTTCATCACCTGGCGCGGCCTGCCTTTGATCCCGTCGGACAAGGTGCCGGTCGAGAACGGCCGCACCAAGATCCTGCTGCTGCGCGTCGGCGAAAAGCGGCAAGGCGTGGTCGGCCTGTTTCAACCGGGACTTCCCGGCGAGCAGAGTCCAGGGCTTTCAGTGCGCTTCATGGGCATCAACCGCAACGCCATCGCGTCCTATCTGATATCGCTTTATTGCTCCCTGGCCGTGCTGACCGAAGATGCGCTGGGCGTCCTCGATAATGTCGAGATCGGCAAGTATCATGACTACAAGCCCAGTTACCGATAACGCGATCGCGGGGCCGGAAGCCGGTCAGGTGCTTCCGATCCCATTCGCCATGCCTGACGAGGCGGCGCTCGGCCGGCTGGCTGACTATGTAATTTCCTCTCTAGGGGCTGTGGCCGCGGCCGCCGACCCGGCACGGGGCGCGTCGCTCGGTCCCGCACCTGCGGCGTCGCCAGAATTTTTCAACGCGGCGTCGCCGTTGCCGGCTGCCAATGCGCCGGCCACGCCGGCATTGTCTCCCGCGATCGCCGCGCCACCGGGCGGCGCGGAACTCTATGTTCTCGCCGAGGCGCAAGCGCGCCGGCTGGCGGCCCTCTCCCCGGGTCAAGCCGCACCGCCGGCCTCGGTTCCCGCCGTCGCTGCTACGCCATGGACGTCGGCGCCCGAGGGTAGTGACGATCTGCGGCGCGCGGTCGGCGGGTTGGAGTCATGGCTGCGCGATCCCTCGACGGCGGGCCGGAGCGATCCTTGGCAGCCCGCGATACCCGCTGGTGTCGCGCTCTCGTCTTATCCCGCTTTCGATGTCGGCGGTGTGAGGCGCGACTTCCCGATTCTGTCGGAATATGTCAATGGCCGCCCGTTGGCCTGGTTCGACAATGGCGCGACGACGCAAAAGCCGCAAGCGGTGATCGATCGGCTGGCGCGCTTCTATGCCCACGAGAACTCAAACGTACACCGCGCCGCCCATGCGCTCGCGGCCCGTGCGACCGACGCCTATGAAGATGCGCGCGCGACGGTCGCGCGCTTCCTGGGCGCGGCATCGCCCGAGGAAATCGTGTTCGTGCGCGGCACCACCGAGGCCATCAACCTCGTCGCGCAATCGCTGGGGCGCCAAATCGTGGGCGCCGGCGACGAGATCGTCATTTCGCATCTCGAACATCACGCCAATATCGTGCCGTGGCAGCAATTGGCCGAGGAGAAGGGCGCCCGGCTTCGCGTGATTCCGGTCGACGATAGCGGGCAAATCCTGCTCGACGCCTATACGCGTCTGCTGACCGACAAGACCAAGATCGTGGCCGTGTCGCACGTCTCCAACGCGCTGGGTACGATTACGCCGGTCGCGGCAATCGTCGAGCAGGCGCATCGCGTCGGCGCCAAGGTTCTGATCGACGGCGCCCAGTCGGTGTCGCATCTGCGCGTCGATGTCCAGGCGCTGGACGCGGATTTCTACGCCTTCTCCGGGCACAAGATTTACGGTCCGACCGGTATCGGCATCCTGT
>JAATGI010000064.1 GCA_015654725.1 Rhodospirillales bacterium | reverse complement strand
GCGGCCGGGTTTCCTGGGCGATACGCTGGGCGGGATCGTAAAGGATGTACCACTGCATATGCGTCTCGTCGTCGATCGGAACGACGATGGTGACGAAGAAGGGCCCGCCGCCGGGCGTCGGGATGAAGGAATAATACGGCAGAACGATATCGCGGATGCGGGCATAGGTACTGCCGTCGGGCAGGGCGCGCAGGGCCCCTTCGCGAAAGCCGTAAGGCCGTGGCATGAGCTCGATTGCGGCGGAGGGAACCTTGCGGCTCAGCACGTGAAGCTCGGCGCCTTGGGCGCCGGTCCAGCGCTTCGCGGGGTCGCCGATCCAGCCGACATGAAGGATGCCGGCATGGACGGTGTCGAGCGTGCCCTCGTAGCCTTGAAGCCAATTGCAGTGGAGCACCGCGCGGCGGATATCGACATGGCTCTCCGGCAGGCGGGTAAATTCGAAGTCGAGGAATTTAGGCGGCGACGCGCGCCTGCCGAGATAGACCCAGACCAGCCCGCCGGCCTCGCGCGTCGGATAATGATTGACCTTGATGGCGGCGGCGAACGCCTCTTGCCGTTCGGGCGGCTCGGAGGGGCAATCCACCACCTTGCCGGAAACGTCGATCTTCCAGCCATGGAACAAACAGCGCAGGCCGTTTTCCTCGTTGCGCGCCAGCCCCAAGGACACGCAGCGATGCGGGCATTCCTCGTCGAAAAAGCCGATCCGGCCGTCGGTGGCGCGGAACGCGACATAGTTCTTGCCGAAGAGGCGGACGCGACGCGGCGCGCCGTCGGCTTCGAGTGCCGCCGCGCGCACCGCCGGCGTCCAATATTCGCCGAGCCACTCGCCCATCGCCGTGCCGCGCCCGACCCGGGCCAGCAATTCATTCTCGTCCCGCGACAACATCCGGCTTTCCCTTCTACAAGACGCGCCGGCAGAGCCTATATCATCTCCCGACCGAGCCAAAGCCCGCGCGATCCGTCGCGTGGCCGACGCCTGGGGTTTCCTTTATCATGGCGGAATGTGGCGATCATGAAGCCTGTTAGTATCGCGTTCGCCAGGATGGCGCTGATGGTCGCGGTATGGCTGCTGCCGCTCGCGGCGAGTTCGGCGCCCGCGCCCGCGAATTCGCTCGCCGGCTGGCTCCTGGTAGCGGCGCCCGACATCGACGATGCGCGCTTTTCCGGCGCCGTCATCTTTCTCGTCCACCAGGACCAGGACGGCGCGTTGGGAATCGTCATCAATCGCCCGATCGGCGAGCGCAGCTACGCCGAAATCCTCGATGCCATAGGCGAGGACGCCAAAGGCGCCCCGGGCAAGACACGAATTTTCGCCGGTGGGCCGCTCGAACAGGATGTCGGTCTCGTGCTTCACGGCGCCGACTATCACGACAAGGAGACGCTCAAGATCGACGGCAATTTCGCCGTCACGTCCGACGCCAGAATTCTGCGCTCGCTCGCCGCCGGAACGGGACCGAAGCGCAGCCTGATCGCCTTCGGTTATGCCGGCTGGAAGCCGGGCCAGCTCGAAGACGAGCTCGGCACCAATGAATGGTATCTGGCGCCCGCCGACACCGCGCTGCTGTTCGACGCCGATCGCGACAGCGTTTGGCAGCGCGCCTTCGACCGCAAGACCTTGCGACTCTGACGATCAGGGCTTTCGCGTCGCGATCTCGTAAAGCGCGATCGCGGCGGCGTTCGAGACATTGAGCGAATGCCAGCGATGCCGCGTCGGGAGCCGCGCCAAGAGATCGCAGCGCTTGCGGGTCAGTTGCCGTAAGCCCTCGCCTTCGGCGCCGAGCACCACCGCCACCCGACGCGCGAGATCGAGAGTGGCGAGATCGTGCGGTGCTTGGCCGTCGAGACCGAGGCACCAAAAGCCGGCATCCTTCAAGGCTTCGAGCGCTTGCGCCAGATTGACCACGCGCACCAGCGGCACGGTTTCGAGCGCGCCCGAGGCCGCCTTGGCGAGCGTGCCGGTGATCGCCGGCGCGCCATGCTCCGGCACCACCACCGCGCGTGCATCGAACGCCGCCGCCGAACGCAGGATCGCGCCGACATTGTGCGGATCGGTGACGCGGTCGAGGAGCAGCACGATCTGCCGCTCCGCGCTGTCCGGCATGTCGGCGAGTACATCGGCGAGGTTCGGTTCGGCGAGCGGTTCGGCGGCGATGGCGAAGCCCTGATGAACCGCGTCGCGTGGTAGCAATTCCTCGAATTCGCGGCGCTCGACTGTTTCGACCGCGCCGGCAAGGCGCGCGGCGGCGGCGGCGGCGAGCGCCTTAAGTTCGGCCGCGGTATCCGGCAGCGCCACCAGCCTTCCGACCCGCCGCGCCGGATTGGCGAGCGCCGCCGCGACGGCGTGCCGGCCATAGAGCCAAGGGCCGCTCGCGGCGCCATGGGCGCGTGGCATTTCCGGTCGGGGATGAAAGCGCTTTTTCATGGTTCGCCGAGGGCCTTATAGCATTATTTTTTGCCGGCCCCTTCGGTTGACAAGCACTAGGTAAGACCTTAATACCCGCTATCCGCCGCGCCGGACGGCAACGAGGCCGGAGGGGTTGCCGAGCGGTCAAAGGCAGCAGACTGTAAATCTGCCGACGTACGTCTTCGAAGGTTCGAATCCTTCCCCCTCCACCATCGTCGTCGGTTGGGTTCGCATGCGGAAAACGGGCGGATCGAGGACTGGAACTTGAATTGTGGCGGCGCCCCGCGGGTGTAGCTCAATGGTAGAGCTCCAGCCTTCCAAGCTGGCTACGTGGGTTCGATTCCCATCACCCGCTCCAGCGCCGCGGAGAGCATAGCGGGTCTCTAGCAACAGGATTCCAACCCATGGCGAAGGCGAAGTTTGAGCGGAACAAGCCGCATTGCAACATCGGGACGATCGGTCATGTCGATCACGGCAAGACGTCGTTGACGGCGGCGATCACGAAGGTGTTGGCGGAGACGGGCGGGGCGGTCTACACG
>JAATGI010000405.1 GCA_015654725.1 Rhodospirillales bacterium | reverse complement strand
TCCATTCGCTCGAAGACCGCGCGGTAAAAGAGTTTCTCGGCGCCAGGAGCGGGGCCGTTGCTTCAGCCTCCCGGCATCGTCCCCCGGTTACAACACCGGCGCCGAGTTTTTTTCTTCTGACCCGGCGCGCGGTGAAGCCGGGTGCCGCGGAAATCGCCGCTAACCCGCGCGCGCGCTCCGCGCGTTTGCGCGCGGCCGCCCGCACCGACGCGCCCGCCTGGGAGCAAGCGGCATGATGGTCCTCCGCGTCAGCACCTTGATCTGGGTCCTGCTCGTGACCTTGAGCGGCTACACCATGTTTCAGGTCAAGAATCGCGTGGCGCGGCTCGACGAGCGGCTCCAAACGGTCAACCGCCAGATCGGGCGAGACCAGGAGCAAATTCATTCCTTGAACGCGGAATGGGCGGTGCTGACGCAGCCGCGCCGGCTCGAGGAATTGAGCCAGCGCTTCCTCGCGCTCACGCCGGTCGGCACGGCGGCTTTGAGCGCGCTCGACCAGCCGCCGTTGCGCGTTCCCGACGCCGCGGCACCGATCGCCGATGCCGGCGCCAGCCCGGCGCAAATCGCCCAAGTGCCCACCAAGGCCGCGCCATGAGCGAGCTCGACCGGACCGCCGGCAGTCCCTGCCGTCCGCGCCATTTCAAACCCAATCTTTGCGCTCCGGCGCCGGTCGAGGGGCCGGTGCGCACGGCGCTCGACGTCAGCCATGTCCGGCTCATCGTCGCGGCGGCGCTGTTTCTGGCGGCATTTCTCGTCATCGGCGGCCAGCTCGTCCTGGTCATGGCGTTCCGCCATGGCGAGGTTCACGCCGCCCGACCGCAGCCGGCGGTGAAGCTGGCGGCCGCGCGGGCCGACATCACCGACCGCAACGGTATTCTACTCGCGACCACGGTGGCGGCCTCGGCGCTGTTCGCCGATCCCAAGGAGATTTCCGATCCGAAGCAGACCGCCGCCGATCTCGCCCGCATTCTCCCGGACACCACCGCCGACGAGCTCTACGCCAAGCTGACCGAGCCGAATAAGAGCTTCGTTTGGATCAAGCGGCAACTGACATCGGCCCAGGAGCTTCAAGTCAACGCCCTGGGCGTGCCGGGCCTGCAATTTCAGTCCGAGGAACGGCGCATCTACCCGAAAGCCAACCTCGTCGCCCATATCACCGGCTTCACCGGCATCGACGGCAAGGGCCTCGCGGTGATCGAGCGCGGCCTCGACGGCCAATTGCGGGGCGGCGAGCCGGCGCGGCTTTCGATCGACACCCGGGTTCAATACATCTTGCGCGACGCGATCGCGGATCAGATCGAGCAATTCTCGGCGATCGGCGGCATGGGCATCGTCATGGACGTGAGAAGCGGCGAGATTCTGGCGCTCGCGTCGCTGCCCGATTTCGATCCCAACGATCCCGGCGGCGCCGTGCCGGACCAGCTGTTCGACCGCGCGACGCTCGGCACCTACGAAATGGGCTCGACTTTCAAAATCTTTAACACCGCCATGGTGCTGGAAAGCCGTGTCGCCACCATGTCGACGCCGTTCGACGCCACCCACCCGCTCCAGATCGACCGTTTCACCATTCACGACGACCACGCGCAGAACCGCTGGCTCACCGTGGCCGAAGTATTCGAATATTCCTCCAACATCGGCCCGGCGCGGATGGCGCTCGCCGCCGGCATCGACCGGCAGCGCGATTTTCTCGGCCGGCTCGGCTTGCTGCGCCAGCCGAGCTTCGAGTTGCCCGAGGTGAGCGCGCCGCTGATCCCCTCGCCCTGGCGCACGGTCAATTCCATGACCATCGCGTTCGGCCACGGCATGTCCGTCAGCCCGTTGCAGATGGCGACGGCGGTGAGCGCGGTGGTGAATGGCGGCATCCTCTATCCCCCGACCCTGCTGGCCCACGATCCCGATCATATGCCGGCCGGCCGCCAGGTCATGGCACCCGGGATTTCCGATGAAATGCGGCGTCTCCTCCGCCTCGTCGTCACCGGCGGGACCGGCAAGTTCGCGGAAAGCGCGGGCTATGTCGTCGGCGGCAAGACCGGCACCGCGGAAAAGGTCGCGGGCCGCCACTACGCCCGCAAAGAGCTGCTGTCCTCCTTCATCGGCGTGTTCCCGATCAACGAACCGCGCTATCTTGTCATGATCAGCATCGACGAGCCGCACGGCAATCGCGCCTCGTCCGGCTTCGCCACCGGCGGCTGGGTCGCGGCGCCCGGCGTCGGCCGTGTCGTCGAGCGCATGGCGCCGCTCGTCGGAATTCATCCGGTTGACGAAAATTCGCCGGAAATTAGCCAAGCTTTGTTGGTCGATATGCCCGTCCCCGAGGGGCGGAAACTTGCGGCTGATTGAATTGATGGACGGCGAAGACGGCAGCCCGATCGTCTCGCCGCTGGGCGACCCGGAGATCCGCGGCCTCGCCTCGGATTCGCGCAAGGTGGAGAGCGGCTACCTGTTCGCGGCGCTAGCGGGCGCGCGCACGGACGGCAAGCGCTTCATCGACGACGCGGTCGCGCGCGGCGCCGTGGTGATCCTGACCGACGATCCCCGAAGCTATGAGCCGCTGACGCGGCGCCAGCCGCCGGTCACGGTGCTGGGCGACCCCAATCCACGCCGCCGTATCGCGCGGCTGGCGGCCAGGTTCCACGCGCCTCAGCCCGCCACCGCGGTCGCCGTCACCGGCACCAACGGCAAGACCTTGGTCACGGTGTTCGCCCGCCAGCTTTGGACCCGGCTCGGCCATCGCGCGGCGAGTTTTGGCACGATCGGCATTGTCGCGCCCGATTTCGTGGCCCCCGGCTCGCTCACTACGCCCGACCCGATCACGCTCCATTCCGAATTGAACGCGCTGGCCCAG
>JAATGI010000237.1 GCA_015654725.1 Rhodospirillales bacterium | reverse complement strand
TACTGGCCGCCGGTGGGATAAGAACTGCCGCCGAACTCGACGTTGTCGAAATTGCCGAAGCCGCAACCGGCGCCGTAGATATAGGACCCTGACAACGGATTTGAAGGTCCGGTGGAGGGGGGGGTGGGGGTCGCGCCCGGTGATGCCGTACACGCCCCGGGATAACTGACGACACCTTCGCTAACCGCGTTTTCAACCGCGCCCGCGATGCTGAAGCCGTTGGAGCCGGTCCAGGTATAGCGGATGCTCGGAATGATTTCGCCGACGATGCCGGCCACCGCCAGCGGTTCGTTCATGGTATCCGAGGTCGGGTTGGCGTCGTCATCGCCGAACAGCGAGGTGTTGACGCCGGCCATCACCGGACCGAGGTTGCCGAAGGCCAGCAACGGGACAATGCCGGACGAGAAGTTCGGCACGCCCGGCGCCGCGTAGGCCGTATCGCCGTTGAAGGAGGCGGCCAAGATCAACACCGTCCCGAGATCGCCCCAAGCGGTCGATGTCGTGGTGATGAAGCCGATATTGGCGTCCGTCGAACTGAGATGGAAGGAACTGACGTTAGCCCCGTTCTGCATCGTTTGCGGCCCGACGCCGATGAAAATCGGCACCAGAGCATCGGCCTCTTGTTCATAGAAGCCTGGGAAGCCGGTCTGCGCGGAGTCGTAGATCATCCGCGTGCCGACCTGGCCGGTGATCAACAGCGCGATATTGGTTCCCGGCAGGGTCAGGAAGCCCGGCGGCGCTCCTTGCGCGCTGGCCGCCTGTGTTCCCGCCAGCAGCGCCCCTGCCGCCGCCAGAGTCCCGAGCGCCATGCCGAGACATACTTTACCGAAGCTCTTCATGAGTGACCCCCAAGTGGAGTTTTCGTGTTTATGGCAACGCCAGCGCGCTTCCATCCGCATGCATTTCGCCTAAGCGACGGGACGGAGACAAGAAAGAACGCCGCCAACAATGTCGATTTCCGGAATATGTTGCGGGTTTGCAACAGTCGCAGCCCTGGAATGCGGCCATGGCGGGGCGCCGCGAATATCAAATAACCTATTGATATAGATAATAATTTTATGTCCGTGTCGGCCCTCGGCGCGGGGTGGGGAAGGGGGGTTGGTTAAGATCGGGCGGCGGCGGTCCGATCGGGCCGCCGGACACGTCGTTTGGTCCCTGCTCATCCGTCTACCCAAAGGGCGAGGGCAAGAATCTTGGGCAGGCGGCCGGCCTTCGGTTCCGGCATCGGCGATCGATATCAATTGGATTTGAGGCGAAGGTCTCGCGCCGACGCGACCTCGTCCCCGAGCAGGGGTTCCCACGCACCGCGCGACGGCGTGGATCGCGCCAATTCCTCATACAGCAAGCCGGCTTCGGCGGCCGGGCCGCGCCGCTCGCCCAAGGCGCGGACCGCGACCAGAAACACGTCGCGGCCGCGTCGCACCGAAATCCGGTCGCCGCGGCGGACGGGATGATGCGGCTTGACCTCGCGGCCATCGAGCAGCACCGCGCCGGTCTCGATGAGGCGCGCGGCCAGGGAGCGCGTCTTGGCGAGGCGCGCATACCAAAGGAACTTGTCGAGCCGCTGGCCCTCGCTCATCGGCCGAAGCGCAGCTCGCGGAGTTTGGCGAACGGATGATCGGCGCCCTCGCCGTGCCGTTGGCGCCGCGGCCGGAGGCGCTTGCCCGCGTGACGCGGCGGCGCGTGGAACACGATCCGGCCATCGGCGTCGGCGACGGCGCGATAGCCCAGCGCCGCCAGCATCGCCGGCAGCGCTTCGGGCGGGGCGCCGGCGAGCCGAGCCAATTCCGGCGTCGTGCCGAACGGACCTTGCCGGCTTAGGCGACGCAACACCGCCAACACCGTCTCGACGCGATCGACGCGCAGAAAGCGCTCGCCCAGCGGCAGGATGCCGATGGCGGCGAAGAATTTATCCGACAGCGCCGGATCGCGCGGCCCCGCCGTGCCTTGCGGTAAGGCGGGCAGGCTGGCGCCATGACGCACCGTCCATAACAGCGCGCGCGAGGCTTGGCTGCCGGGCTTCAACAGCGCCGGCACATAAAGATGGAGCACGCCGAACCGCACGCCCAAGCGTGTCAGGGCCTTGCGGTCGGAAGGAGATAGCGCCGCCAGCGGTTCGGCGATGATCGCGGCGGGCAGACTGCCAAGCGCCTCGCCGAGCCGGAACAAGATCGCCCGCGCCGGCCCCGACCATTCGCTCTCGTTTCGCTCGACGGCATAAAGCGGCGCCAACGCCTGGCGCAACGCGGCGCGGACGAAATCGGCGAGCCGGCCGCGCACCAACTCGCGCGCGCCGCCTTCGAGAAATTCGGCCGGCGAAATCTCGATGCGCGGATCGAGCGCATCCTCGCCGGCGACCAGGCGCGCGACCTTTTGATCGCGCCACAGTACCGCCCCGTCGGGCGCCAAGCGCAATTCGGAATCGGGCGCGGCACCGAGGCTTTTGGCGCGCGCCGCGACCTCGGCCCTTAACAGGCGATGCGCGGCCGCCAGCAGCGGGCTGGCCGCCGCGATGGTCGGATCGTGCCGGAAGCGAAAGCCCTCGAGCCGCCCGACCGGCTCGCCCTCGACCGCGACCTCGCCCGCGGCGTTGACCGAGGCCAGCAATTCGCCGCGCTCCTGCCCGCGCCGGGTCAGGAAGGCGGCGTGGCGATCGACGAAACGTTGCGTCAAGCGGTCGTGCAACGCATCGGACAGCCGGTCCTCGATGGCGCGGGCGCGTTCCTGCCAATGGCCGGCGTCGGCGAGCCAATCCGGCCGGTGCGCGATATAGGTCCAGGTGCGGATATGGGCGATGCGGTTCATCAGCGTGTCGATATCGCCATCGACGCGGTCGAGCCGGCTCACCTGCGCCGCCGCCCATTCGGCCGGCAGCTCGCCTTCCGCCGAGCGCAGATGACGGAAGATCTGCGCCAAGAGCCGGGCATGCTGCTCGCTCATCACCTTGCGGAAATCGGGGATCTGGCAGACTTCCCAGAGGAGCCGCACCGCGTCGCGGGTTTGCGCCAGCCCGGCGATCTCCGGATCGCGCGCCAGCGCCTGGAGCGCGCGGTGATCGTCGGCCTCGCGCCGCGCGGTCAGGCCGGGAACACGCGGCTTTTGATCGAGGCTCTTCAACAGCATGCCGACCGAGGCGAAATCGAGCCGCGCGTTGCGCCAATAAAGCCGGGCCAGCGGGTCGAAGCGATGTTCCTCGATCGCCTCGACCAGTTCCGGCTCCAACGGCGGCTCGTCCGCCGTGACGCCGAAGGTGCCGTCGCTCATATGGCGGCCGGCGCGCCCTGCAATCTGCGCGATTTCGGCCGCCGCGAGTCGGCGCGGCGCGTTGCCGTCGAACTTCACCAGCTTGGCGAAGGCGATATGGTCCAAATCCATGTTGAGGCCCATGCCGATGGCATCGGTCGCGACCAGGTAATCGACCTCGCCGGCCTGGAACATGCCGACTTGCGCGTTGCGCGCGCGCGGGCTGAGCGCGCCCATTACCACCGCGGTGCCGCCGCGGCGGCGGCGAATCGCCTCGGCCAATTCGAATACTTCCGCGACGGCGAAGGCGACGACGGCGCTGCGCGGTGGCAGACGTTGGAGCTTTTTCTCGCCGGTGTAGCGCAGGGTCGAGAAACGCGGCCGCGCCGTGACATGCGCCTCGGGCACCAGCCGCTTCAACAGCGGCTTGATGGTGTCGGCGCCGAGAAACATGGTCTCGGCCGTGCCCCGCGCATGCAGCAGGCGGTCGGTGAAGACATGGCCGCGCTCGCGGTCGCCGCAGAGCTGAATTTCGTCGATGGCCAGGAACTCGACCGGCCGGTCGAGCGGCATCGATTCGACGGTGCAGACGAAATAGGACGGGTTCGGCGGCAGGATTTTTTCCTCGCCGGTGATGAGCGCCACCGCGCGCGCCCCCTTGATGCGCGCCACCCGGTCGTAATTCTCGCGCGCCAAAAGCCGCAGCGGGAAGCCGATCATGCCGGTGCGATGACCGAGCATGCGCTCGATGGCGAGGTGGGTCTTGCCGGTATTGGTCGGGCCGAGAACGGCCGTCACGCGCGGAGCAGAGGCGAACGCGCCCATGCCTCTTACTTCATCACAATTTCGGCGAAAGGCAAGGGGCGACGATGGCGCGGCGCTTTATTCGGGCACGCCGGCGAGGCGGCTATAGCCGGCGACATCGGCGGCCAACACCGCCGCCAGCCTGCGTTCGAGAGTCCGCTCCGCCATCCACCCCTCCAGCGGGGAAGCGACGGACACTATCGTCTAGACAGGCGGGTCAGTCCACCGCGACCATGACATTGGAGGCCTTGATCACGGCATAGGCGTCCTTGCCGCGCTTCAATTTCAGTTCCGCGACCGCCTCGTTGGTGATCGAGGCGGTGATGATCGAACCGCCAACATCGATCTGGACGTGCGCGGTGGTGGCGCCCTTCTTGACGGCCACGATCCTGCCCTTGAACACGTTACGCGCGCTAAGTTTCATTGCCGCAGCTCCTAAAACGATCCGGCTGACACCATACCATGCCCCGACGTCCGCGCCGGCCCTTGAATTGCCGGGGCCTCTTCCCCCATATCTGCGCGGTTCGACCGCAACGGGGTTGGTTCATGGCGCAGGAGACCAGAAGTTTTCAAGCGGAAGTCAGCCGCCTCTTGGATATCGTCGCGCACTCGCTCTACAGCCAGAAACAGATCTTCCTGCGCGAGCTGATTTCAAACGCGTCGGATGCCTGCGACCGCCTGCGGTACGCCGCGATCACGGCGCCGGACCTGATCGCCGACGATCCCGAATTGGGCGTGACCCTGATTCCCGACGCCGAGAAAGGCACGCTGATCGTCGCGGATAACGGCATCGGCATGAATCACGACGAGCTGGTGGACAATCTCGGCACCATCGCGCGCTCGGGCACCGCCGCCTTCGTTCAGGGCCTGTCGGGCGACGCGAAAAAAGACATGACGTTGATCGGCCAGTTCGGGGTCGGCTTCTATTCCGCCTTCATGGTGGCGGATCGCGTCGAGGTGGTGTCGCGCAAAGCGGGCGACGCCGAGGCCTGGCGCTGGAATTCGGACGGCAAGGGCGAATTCACCATCGAGCCGGCCGAGCGCGAGGGGCGCGGCACCACGATTACCCTGTTCATGCGCGCCGAGGACAAGGAATTTCTCGAATCCGACCAGCTCCAGAAGATCGTCGCGACCTATTCCAACCACATCGCGCTGCCGATCAGGCTGGTGACGAAGGAAAAGACCGAGACCATCAATAGCGCCTCGGCCCTGTGGATGCGGCCCAAAAGCGAGATCACGCCCGACCAATATCGCGAATTCTATCGCGACGTGTCGCACCAATTCGACCAGCCCTGGCTGACGCTTCACGCCAAGGCCGAGGGCACGCTCGAATATACCTTCCTGCTCTATGTTCCCTCGATCAAGCCGTTCGATCTGTTCGAGGTGGACCGCAAGCCGAAGGTCAAGCTCTATGTCCGCCGCGTCTATATCAGCGACAACGTGCCCGGTCTGATGCCGTCCTATTTTCGCTTTCTCCAGGGCGTGATCGATTCCGAGGATCTGCCGCTGAATATCAGCCGCGAGATGTTGCAGCACAATCCGACGCTCGCCCGGATGCGCGGCCAAATCGTGCGCCGCGTCATCGGCGAGTTGGCCAAGAAGGCCAAGGACGAGCCGGCGGAGTACGAAAAATTCTGGGACAGTCTCGGCGTCGTGCTGAAGGAAGGCATTTACGAGGATTTCGAGAATCGCGATCTGATCGTGCCGTTGGTGCGGGTCCGCTCGACCGCGGCCGCGGGCTGGACCTCGCTCGACGACTATGTCGAGCGCATGCGGCCCGGCCAGAACGCGATCTATTTCATTTCCGGCGACAATCCCGACACGCTCGCCAAGAGCCCGCAAATCGAGGGCTTTCGCGCCAAGGGCGTCGAAGTCGTTCTCATGACCGATCCGGTCGACGAGTTCTGGCTGCCCGCGCTCGGCGAATACAAGAAGCATCCGTTCCAATCGGTGACGCGCGGCGCGCCCGATCTCGGCAAGGTCGAGACGCCGGAGGAGAAGCCCGACGCCGACAAGCCGGAAGCGAAAACCGCCGACATCGCCGATCTGATCGCGTTGTTCAAGGTCACGCTCGGCGAGGCGGTCAGGGATGTGCGGGTCTCGGAGCGGCTCACGCACAGCCCGGTTTGCCTGGTGGCGGACAAGGAGGACATGGACCTCCATATCGAGCGGCTGCTGCGCCAGAATCGCCGCGTCATGGGCGAGACCAAGCGCATTCTCGAGCTCAACGCGGCACATCCGCTGATTACCCGGCTCAATCAGCTCGCCGGCAGGGCGGGCGCCGCCACCGAGCTCGAGGATTTCGCCTGGCTGTTGTTCGATCAGGCGCGGCTGTTGGAGGGCGAGGCGCTGCCCGATCCGGCCGCCTTTGCCAACCGCCTCTCGGCGCTGTTGGAAAAAGGCTTGGCCTAACTGCCCGCGCCGGTGAGCGCCGTGGCGGCGACAATCGGGCCGGTGCCTTCGGTCTGGACCAGCACCGCGGCGCCGTCGCCGCTCGCGGCCGCGGCCGGCAGATCGAGATCGAGCGCGGCGCCGGTCCATTGCCCGACCGCCGCGAAGCTCCTGACCACCTGAACATCGGTGGCGGTGGCGCCCTCATTCTCGCCGCGCAGCACTTTGGTTTCGTCGGCGCGATCCAAGCCGACGAGCCAGATCGTGGCGGGCGCGCCCGGCGCGCCCGCGCCGACATGAATGTGAAAGCCGCCATCCGCCCGGCGCATGAGGATCAGGTCCGGGCGCGGAAGCGCCGCGCGCGCGGCGGCGTCCAGCAGCGGCTCGATCTTGTCCGGCTCGGAACCGACGCCCTCGCTGGCGCCGCCGACTACCATCTGCGGTGTGTAAACGTAATGCAGCCCAAGGCGACGCGAATAATCGCGCTGCCGGTTCGAGGCCGCCTTGGTCGAGAACGGATCCTCCCAACCGATATAGTTCCAATAATCGATGTGGAAGCCGAGCGCCAGGATGCCGGGCCGCTTCGCCAGCTCGCGCAAATAGGCGTCGGCCGGCGGGCAGGAACTACAGCCCTGGCTGGTGAACAACTCGACCACGACCGGGGCGGTCGCCGCCGGCTCCTCGGCGCGTGCCGCCGCCGCCGCGAACAGCGCCACCGGCAAGGCCAACAGGATGCCGCGACAAGCCATAATGATATATCGCATAACATTGGCCGGCGGGGCCAGTCACTCGCTGTCACAAGCGAGTGAGCGTCGCCGCGCCGCGCGCTAGGGGCCCGGTGCCAGCTCGATCTCGGCGCTCACCGTGAGCGAGATCGTGGTCTCGCCCGCTTCGGCGGCGGGCGGCGGCATCGCGGCGCCGGCGCGCATCGCCATCATCGGCCGCGGCGGCGCGGCTTGTTCGCCGGCATTGCCTACATTGAGCGAGCGATAGAGGGCGACATGCATGCCCATCGCCGCCGCGATCTTGGCGGCGCGGTCCTTGAGCCGGGCGAGCGCCTCGTCGGTGAGCGCGTCCTGAACGCCGCGCACCGAATCGGACGAAACCTCGAAGCGCAAATCGGACAGGGTCAAGCCTTGGCCTTGCAGCGCGCCCGCCAGCGCCAACACCGCGTCGCTGTCGCGCCCGCTCAGATCGAGACTCTCGGCGGCGCGCCATCGCTGCGGCGGCTTGGGCTTGCCGTCGGGGCCTTCGGGCGTGAATTGATCGGTCTCGTAGCCGCCGGTCGCGACCTTGACCGCGGTCGCCGCCTTCGCCGTGGCGAGCGCCGTCGCCATCGCGCGATTGACCGCGGCCTGGGCCGCGCGCGGATCGGCGTCGGTGGCCTCGTAGCGAAGCTGGACATGGATTTCGTCGCGCCCGACCGCGCGCTCGGCGCGCTCCGTCAGATGCAGCATCGGGGCGTGGCTGTCGGCGGACGTGACCGTGATATCGGCCGCGGCGGCGCGCGACGCCACCAGCACCGCCGCGAACAGAAGCAGGGCCGCCTGGCGCATTCGATCCTCCCGCGCGGCGTTAGGCCGCCTTCATCATATGCCGCAAGACATATTGTAGGATGCCGCCGTGACGGAAATATTCCAGCTCGTCGAGGGTATCGATGCGGCATAGGAGCTGGACGATCTCCTCGGTGCCGTTGGCGCGATAGATCTTCGCCGGGAGTTCGATGCGCGGCTTCAGGCCCGCCGCGATATTGAGAATGTCGAAACGCTCGCTGCCGTCGAGCTTCAAGGTCTGGCGCGTCATGCCGCGGGTGAATTCGAGCGGCAACACGCCCATCCCGATCAGGTTCGAGCGATGGATGCGCTCGAAGCTCTCGACGATGACCGCGCGCACGCCGAGGAGCCGCGTGCCCTTGGCCGCCCAGTCGCGCGACGAGCCCATGCCGTATTCCTTGCCGCCGACGATCACCAGCGGCACGCCGTCCTTTTTATAAAGCATCGCCGCGTCATAGATCGACATGACCGCGCCGTCGGGCTGGTGCTTGGTCATGCCGCCCTCGGTGCCGGGCACCATCTCGTTGCGGATGCGGATATTGGCGAAGGTGCCGCGCATCATAACCTCGTGATTGCCGCGCCGCGAGCCGTAGGAATTGAAATCCACCGGCCGCACCTGATGCTCGATCAGGTAATGCCCGGCGGGGCCGTCCTTCTCGATCGAGCCGGCGGGCGAGATGTGATCGGTGGTGATGTTGTCGCCGAGCACGGCGAGCGGCCGCGCCTGCACGACATCGACGAGCGCCGCCGGTTCCTTTGGCATGTCGATGAAATAGGGCGGGTCGGCGATGTAGGTCGAGCCGGCATCCCAGGCATAGGTCTTGCCAATGGCGACTTTCACTTTCCGCCATTCCTCCGGCCCCTTGAAGACATCGCCGTAACGCTTGCGGAACATGGCGGGCGTGACGCTCTTGCCGATCACCTCGTCGATCTCGCGGCGCGTCGGCCAGATGTCCTTGAGATAGACCGGCTTGCCGTCGCTGCCTTGACCGAGCGGATCGCGGGTGATGTCGAGCCGGACCGTTCCCGCCAGCGCGTAGGCGACCACCAACGGCGGCGAGGCCAGGTAATTGGCCCGCACCTGGGGATGGACGCGGCCCTCGAAATTGCGGTTGCCGGACAGCACCGCTGCCACCACCAAATCCTCCTGCTCCACGGTTTCGGCGATCGGATCGGGCAACGGCCCCGAATTGCCGATGCAGGTGGTGCAGCCATAGCCGACCAGATTGAATCCGAGTCCGTCCAGATCCTTGTTCAGGCCCGAGGCGTCGAAATATTCGGTGACGACCTGGCTTCCCGGCGCGAGCGAGGTCTTGACCCAGGGTTTCGCCCGGAGACCCCTTGCCAGCGCCTTGCGCGCCACCAGGCCCGCCGCCACCATCACGCTCGGATTGGAGGTGTTGGTGCAGCTCGTGATCGCGGCGATGACGACGTCGCCATCCTTCAATTCGTAATTGGTGCCGGGCACCTTCGCCGGGCCGCCGGTCTTGGCCTTGTCGCGGGTGGCGGCGAGCTTGGGCAGCTCGGTGGCGAAGCCGCTCGCCACGCTCGGCAAACCGACGCGGTCCTGCGGCCGGCGCGGGCCGGCGAGCGAGGGCTCGACCGCCTTGAGATCGAGTTCCAGCGAATCGGTGAAGACCGGCTCGGGCGAAGTCGAATCGTGCCACAGGCCTTGCGCCTTGGCGTAAGCCTCGACCAGTTCGATCCGGGCCGCGTCGCGGCCGCTTAGCGTGAGATAGCGCAGGGTCTCGGCGTCGATCGGGAAAAAGCCGCAGGTGGCGCCATATTCCGGCGCCATGTTGGCGATGGTGGCGCGGTCCGGCAGGCTCAGGCTGGCGAGGCCGGGGCCGTGAAACTCGACGAATTTCCCGACCACGCCTTTCTTCCGGAGCATCTGCGTCACGGTCAGCACCAGATCGGTCGCGGTCGCGCCGTCGGCGAGCTTGCCGTCGAGCTTGAAACCGATCACTTCGGGCACCACCATCGAAATCGGCTGGCCGAGCATCGCCGCCTCGGCCTCGATGCCGCCGACGCCCCAGCCCAATACCGCGAGGCCGTTGACCATGGTGGTGTGGCTGTCGGTGCCGACCAGCGTGTCGGGATAAGCGATGGCGCGCCCCCCTTCCTGGGTCGTCCAGACCACCTGCGCCAGATATTCGAGATTGACCTGGTGGCAGATGCCGGTCCCCGGC